>JAKAEE010000008.1 GCA_021820065.1 Bacteroidota bacterium
TGCCCATTTCTTTTCCATCTTTTTCCTTTTGTTGTTTACGGTGGCACAAACTTAAGAAATCAAAAAATCAAATCAAATCAATCCGGTGTGAACAGGATACAAAGAGGTTTCGTTTATCCAATAATTTTAACCCCGACTCAAATTAATAATTACATTGTGTGTCGGGCCGAAGGGCAAATTTTCTTAAAAGAAAATTTGGGTTAATTTGAAAAATATACTATCGATTCTTCGCCCAATAGTTTTTTTATTTTCGGAATGAAATCTGAATTCAATGCAACTTTGTAGTTTATATGAAATTCCCGCAAGTTCAATTCGTCTTTCAAACACATCGACACCGGAAGATTACCCTCATGTTCTTCCATAATTTTTTTCAACTGAGAAATTGTTTCCGGATTGTGAGTAGCTCTGTCAATCGTAATACCTAAACGCTTGGTAAGTTTTTGTTTCACTTCGTCAAGCGAATATGCTTCATCCACATGAAGTTTTACCGCATCACCTGAACTTTCCAATTTTCCCGCAACGAGTATCGTTGATTCGGGAAGAATTAATTTTTCGCACGTAGCATAAACTTTTGAAAACATAAGACATTCGCACGAACCGGAAAAATCATCTAGCTTGAAAAAAACCATCTGGTTGCCGCGTTTGTCTATCTTAGTTCTTACTTCCGTTACAACACCGCAGGCACGCACACTCTCGTTGAAATTATATGTTTCCGTTTCACCCAAATGAACTGTAGCGAATGAACGGTATTCAATTTCATATTTAGTTAAGGGGTGGTCGGTTAGATAGAATCCGAGCACTTCCCTTTCTTTTGCAAGACGGTCTTTCATTTCCCATGCTCTTGATTTCGGCAGCTCCGGTTCATGAATTCTTAACGCTTCCGAATCTCCACCGAACAAACTATCAACATTGGAATTCTGTGCCGATTGAACTTTACTTCCGAAATACAACGCTTCTTCAATGCTATCGAAATTTTGCGCGCGGGATCCGCCGCAAGAATCGAATGCGCCGGCAAGAACCAAACCTTCCAACGCACGCTTGTTAACGGTTCTCGTATCAACGTTAGAACAAAAATCATAAATGCTCTTGAAATTTCTTCCAAGCTTAACGTGTGCGGCTTTGATTGTTTCCACCGCATTAACACCGACATTTTTTATTGCAGACATACCGAAAACAATTTTTTTATCTTTTACGCCAAACTTGACAGAAGGATTATTGATATCCGGCGCTAAAACTTTTATCCCGAGTTTGCGGCACTCTTCAAGCAGAGTTGTAACTTTGTCCGTGTTGCCAAATTCGTTTGAAAGGTTTGCCGCCAAAAACTCTTCCTGGTAGTGCGCTTTAAGATATGCGGTTTGATATGCAACGATGGAATACGCTACAGCGTGACTCTTGTTGAATCCGTAGTTTGCAAATTTATCGATTGCCTCAAAAATTTCTTCTGCAACTTTTTTATCGATATTATTTTTTACAGCGCCTTCGGTAAATTTTTCTTTCTGCTCTGCCATTGCTTTCAAATCTTTTTTACCCATTGCACGGCGCAGCAAATCGGCTTCGGCTAAACTCATTCCCGCAACTTTATTGGCTATCTGAATAACTTGTTCTTGATAAACAATGATGCCGTTAGTCTCTTTCAAAATCGGTTCGAGAACGGCATGGGGATAAACAATTTTTTTTCTGCCTTGTTTTCTAGAAATAAAATCATCGATGAACTCCATCGGACCCGGACGGTATAATGCATTCATTGCAGCGAGGTCGTTTATAGATGTTGCTTTAAGTTTTTTCAAGTATTCGCGCATTGGGGCACTTTCAAACTGGAACACTGCAGTTGTCTGACCGCGTCCGAACATTGCATAAGTTTTTTCATCGTCGATCGGAATGTCATCGATGTTGATATCAATTCCGCGCGTTTGTTTCACCAGATCAATCGTGTCACGAATAATTGAAAGCGTCCGCAATCCGAGAAAATCCATTTTCAAAATTCCGGCGTCTTCCAAATCCTTCAAGTTAAATTGCGTGACTAAATCGTTTTCATTTGTAAGAGTTGCCAATGGAACGTAATCGCTAACCTCACCGGGAGTAATCACAACGCCGGCTGCATGTTTGGACGCGTTGCGGTTCATTCCTTCGAGCACACGCGCATACTTTAATAAATTTATAATTTGAGGATCATCCGATTTTTTCACCCAATCAAGTTCCGGTACTTCAGCAAGAGCTTGGTCAAGAGTGAAAACTCTTCCAAACTTTGACGGGATCCATTTGGTAATTTTATCTACGGTTGGAATCGGAATCTGAAGAACGCGCGCAACGTCTCTTAAAACCGCGCGTGAAGAAAGCCGGTTGAAAGTTATAATCTGCGATACCGAATTTTCTCCGTACTTCTCTTTTACATAATTGATTACCTCGCCGCGTTTGTCGTCTGCAAAATCAACGTCAATATCGGGCATGGATTTACGCGCGGGATTTAAAAATCTTTCAAACAGTAAATTGTACTGAAGCGGATCTACATTTGTAATTCCAAGAACGTAAGCGACCAAACTTCCGGCAGCACTTCCGCGCCCCGGACCAACAGGAATTCCTCTTTGCTTTGCAGCATTAATAAAATCTTGAACAACAAGAAAATATCCGGCGTAACCCATTTTATTAATTACATCCAGTTCATATTTGAATCTGTCTGATATTTCCGGCGTAACGGTTTTAAATTTTCTATGAAGGCGTTCTTCGGAAAGCTGGTTGAAATATTCTTCAAGTGTTTTAGCGTCTGAGTCTTTCGGAATCGGGAACTGCGGAAAGTGATGCCCCTTAAAATCAATTGCCAAATTTATTTTCTGTTCGATCTCAAGAGTATTTTCGATGGCTCCTTTGTAGTTCTTGAAAATCTTCTTCATCTCATCAACGGACTTGAAATAAATTTGATCCGTGCCGTAACGTAGTTGATTGTAATCAGCCGAACCGGATTTATCGCCAAGGAGAAGTAAAACGTTGTGGGGAATTGCGTGATCTTTTTCTATGTAGTGAGTATCGTTCGTAGCAACAAGTTTTATGTCGAGTTCGCGCGCAAGTTTCGGAATCGTTTGAAGAATCGGTTTCTCAATTTCCAATCCGTGATCTTGAATTTCCAGATAAAAATCATCGCCGAAAATTTCTTTCAGCTTAATGGCGGTTTGTTTCGCCTTGTTATAATCATCATTAATAATTGGTGTTGCAATGGGGCCTGCGGGACACGCTGAAGTACAAATCAATCCATCGCTGTATCGCCGAAGAATTTCCATGTCGATTCTCGGACGGTAATAAAATCCTTCTTTGTGTCCGATCGTCGTCATTTTCATCAAATTTTTGTAGCCTGTTTCATTCCTTGCAAGCAGCAAAAGATGATTATAGTACTTTGACTTTTTCTTGGTATAGTTCGGGTCGTCGCCTTTTCTATCGAAACGGGTTCCATCCATAACAATGTAAGCTTCCATTCCAACGAGCGGTTTTATTCCTTCCTTCTTCGCTTTCTTGTAGAATTCGTATGCGCCGTACATTACACCGTGATCGGTTAAAGCGACAGCGTGCATGTCGTTGGACTTTGCAGCGTGAATCAAATCCTCAACAGTACAAGCTCCGTCTTGTAAGCTGTAATGTGAATGGTTATGTATGTGAACAAAATCTGACATGTGCTTGATTCTTGTTACTTGTTACTTGATGCTTGATACTTGTTAAAAAATTTCATCTGCCTTCTCCACTCAACACTCATTTAGTTCCTGTGTGTCCGAATCCGCCTTCGCCGCGTTGACTGCCGTTTAAATCTTGAGTCTCTTCGAGATCTACATAATAAACTTTTGCCAAAATCATTTGAGCGATTCTGTCTCCGCGTTTAATAACAAAATCTTCGTCGCTAAAGTTGAAAAGAATCACTTTTATCTCTCCACGGTAATCAGAATCAATTGTACCGGGAGAATTTAAAACTCCAATACCGTTCTTTGCAGCCAGACCGCTTCGCGGCCGCACTTGAATTTCGTATTCAACCGGAATCTCAACGCGAAGGTTTGTCGGGATTAATCCAAACTTTCCTTTTTCAAGAACAATCTCATTTTCGATCGCGGCGCGAAGATCAAGTCCGCTGCTTCCGGAAGTAGAGTATTCCGGTAATGGTATGTCGTTGAAATGATTAGTTACTCGCTGAATCTTAACTTTTATTTTTTCCATTCAAACATTCTCTTTCTACGGACAAAGATAAAAACAAATGAAAATATTTCTTACTTGATATTTACGAAAGAACAAAAAATGCGGAGTGAGATTAATGTATTCGCAGTAATAACTTGCCGAATTTTACAATTTCATGTTTTTCAACTACCCTCAGCAAAAAAATTGCCGATGTAAACAGAATCAGAATTATGAATTTTATTAGAACATTAAGACCGAACTGATAATATAGATAGTAGTAAGCAATTCCCGTTACGATTACCAAAACAAGAATTTTTGTCACCTTGCCGTATTCATAATCGATTCTATAATATTTTTGAGAGAAGAAATACAAACTTCCAGCCATAACAAAATAACTTGCAAGTGTTGCGAGCGCGGCACCCATTATACCGAGCACAGGAATCAACAAAACATTGACAACTACATTAATCACGGCACCGGCTCCCGTAACGTAAGGAAAATATTTCGTCTTCTCTTCAATATAAATTCCCGCTTGAAAATTGTAATAGATTCCATTGAACAAATATCCGAGAAGAATTATCGGGACGATCGTGATTCCGCTTAGATATTCTTTTCCAATAATTGAATGCCCCGGAATAAATTGGAAGCGGGCAAAGTCTTCAACAAAAAGTGTAAGTACAATCCAAACCAAACTTGAAACCAAAAGGAAGAGAGTAAGAATCTTCGAAAATATTTCTTTGGCGTTTTTTTCTTTTGCGTTATTCAGAAAGAACGGCTGCCATGCATACTGAAACATCGAAACGAAAAGCATCATAAAAATGCCGAGCTTATAATTTGCCTGGTAGATTCCCAGCGTGGAAGGATTTGTCATTGCCAGCACAACAGGTCTATCGATAACCTGAACTACCATTGCTGCTAAACTCGCCGGTAAGTAAGGAATTCCAAACTTCAACATTACCTTCAGCAAATCTTTATCTATCCGGAAAGAAAGTTTGCGAAGGATTTCCGGAATCAGAGCGGCAAACGAAAACGCTGAGGCGATTAAGTTCGCTATAAATATTGCTTCGATGCCCATATGATATTTTAAAACCAAAATAAAATTCAACGCGAGATTGATAAGTATGTTGGCAAGTTTAACGGAAGTAAACTTTCCGGCTTTTCTTTCAAGCCGAAGACTTGCGAACGGCACTAACGCTAAAGTATCAAAAATCAAAATGAAAATTACGTAGTAGTATAACTTCGTGTACTGTCCCGGAATTTCCATCAGCTCTGTAAATGGGTTGCGCAATAAATAAAGGGCTAACGCCAGAACAAGTGTGGAAAGAAATACAAACAGATACGCCGTAGAAAAAGTTTTTCTCTTTTCGCTTCCTTCAGCAAGTGAAGAATATTTCATGAAGGCGGCATCCATTCCATAAATAAAGACAATGTTTAAGAAAGCAAGGTAGGCGTAAATGTTCGAGTAGATTCCAAAATCGGTTGTATCAATTACATTTGTGTAAAAAGGAACAAGAAGAAATCCGAGAAACCTTCCGACGATTGTGCTGATTCCGTAAATCGCTGTGTCTTTGGTGAGTTCTTTAATTTTATCGAGCATTTTATCCAGACTAAATCATTTCGAAGAGCAAACTCTTCGACATCAATTCAAAATTTATTTTTTTTGTGAATCGCCGGTTTTTGAAAAATACGGAGCCAATGCATCAACATAAACTTTTGGCGGTCGAACGGCTTTCTTTGTATCGCCCTTTATAAAAATGTGAGTAGTAAATCCTTCGGCAACAATTTCATTCGTATCTTTTTTCTTAACAACATATTCGATGTGAACTTTTGGCGAATACAATTCCTTAACCGATGCATGGATTTCCAGAACGTCGTCGTAAGATGCCGACTGCAAATATTTTATTCCGGTTTCAATCAACGGAAGCTGATAACCGTTTTTCTCAACCTCAGCATAAGAAACTCCGGTCGAACGCAGCAATTCTGTTCTTCCGACTTCAAAGTATTCCAAATATTTTCCATTGTAAACAAACTGCATCATATCCGTATCAGCATAACGGACGCGGATTTCAGTAACATGTGTAAGCATAATTAAACTCAAAACTCAAAACTCGAAATTCAAAACTCGAAACTCGAAACTCAAAATCCTAAACTCGAAACTCAAAATCCAAAACTCAAAACTCTAAACTCAAAATCCTAAACTCGAAACTCAAAATCCTAAACTCGAAACTCAAAATCCTAAACTCGAAACTCAAAATCCTAAACTCGAAACTCAAAATCCTAAACTCGAAACTCAAAATCCAAAACTCAAAACTCTCTTTGATTTTGTGCTTTAGATAACTTTCTATTCTTCAAAGACGCCCATCTTGCCGAATTTTTCAAGACGGTTCTGAACTAATTTTTCCGGTTTAATTTTCATCAAAGCGTCAAGTTCTTCTTTTAAAACAGTTTTCAAAGTTGCTGCCATCAAATGATGATCTTTGTGCGCGCCGCCGAGCGGTTCGGGAATAATTCTATCAATGATTCCTTGTTCCAATAAATCTTCGGCAGTCAGTTTCAAAGCTTCGGCAGCTTGTTCTTTGTAGCTCCAACTTCTCCAAAGAATACTTGAACAAGATTCCGGACTTATTACCGAGTACCACGTATTCTGCAACATTAGGATTCGGTCGCCGATGCCGAGACCGAGCGCGCCGCCGCTTGCGCCTTCACCAATTATTGTAACAATGATTGGGACACGCAAACGACTCATCTCCAAAAGATTTCTCGCGATTGCTTCCGCCTGTCCGCGTTCTTCAGCTTCAATACCGGGATAAGCGCCTGGTGTATCAAGCATTGTTATCACGGGCACTTTAAATTTCTCGGCGAGTTTCATCAATCTTAATGCTTTACGGTAACCTTCCGGATTCGGCATTCCAAAATTTCTGAAAAGATTTGATTTTGTATCGCGTCCTTTTTGATGACCGATTACCATAACTTTTTGATTATCTAATTTTGCGAATCCGCCAACTACAGCGTGATCATCTTTAAACAATCGGTCGCCATGAAGTTCAATAAAATTTTCTGTGATCATGTAAATGTAATCGAGAGTGTAAGGACGTTCCGGGTGACGCGCAAGCTGAACACGCTGCCAGCGTGTGAGATTATCGTAAACGTTCTGCTTCAATTGTAAAACTTTCTCTTCGAGGTTGCTAACTTCGTCGGCAATGTCAAGGTGACCTTCATATTTCCGCATCTCCTCGATTTTCTTTTCAAGTTCTATAATAGGTTTTTCAAAGTCCAGTACATTTTTTGCCATTTCTACTCCGTACTAAAAAACATTTTTGAAAATGTCCGGCCAAGAATTTCGACATCCAGCCAAATATTTTGATTCTTCGCGTAAAAAATATCAAGCTTCTTAATTTCTTCTGTATCGGTCTCAAGAAAATCTTCGACAAACCATAAACCGGTTAAACCGACTTTCCCGACAAATAAATCTCCGCGGTAAGATGAATCACGCGGACCGACAAAACTTTTTCTGCTAATGAAGACTTTTGGTACGCCAAGAATGAACTGAACAAAATTGCTATTTTTTGATGTGATCTTCTGAAATAAATATATGAAAGGATAAACCAAAAACAAAATTACGATTGATAGTGTAAGATCGAAAATACGTTTCGTAGCGCGCCGCGAGAAAGATGAAATGTTATAATTGACTTTCAGCAGCGCTATATCATCAAGCATTGTTACGGAAGATTTCCCAACGAGATAATCAAGCTCTCTTCCGGCAACTAAGAATTCAACATTCTCGCCCTGGCATTCGGAAACAACCGAGAACATTTGGTTAAACGACAAATCCTCAGACGAGAAAATTACTTTGTCAATTCTTTCATCGGAAATTATTTTTTTGATGTTATCGACCGCGCCCAAAATTTTGAAATTTCCTACCCAGCCGCCGACATTTTTCCGCGAGAGACTTATCAATCCTACAACTTGATAAAGACGTGTGAATGTAGATCTCAGTTTTGAAGCAAGCTCTTCCGTTTTTCTTTCACTGCCTACAAGCAATGTCCGGGATTTTCTTGAGTCGGCTTCCAATCCCACCTTGAAAATAATTTTAACCGCAACTCTCCAAAACGAAAAGAAAACAAGCGCAAGTCCGTAAGTGATAAGCACCACCGCACGGCTGAATGCAAACTGTTTGAAGAAATATGTCAGCGCCGAAAGAAAAATCAATCCGTAAATAAGTCCTAATGCTGCTCGCAAATTTGAAATAGTTTTTTTCCGGTAAGCGCCCGCCATCATACCGATAAACAATTGCATCAACGCCGGGATAAAATAAACCCACGGCTTGAACACGTCGGGAAATCCTTTCCAATGCTGGTTTGCATAGATGTGCTCGCCAAGAAGTGCGGCAATTGAAAAGATTAGAAAGTCGGCAATCATTGAAACGATAGCAAGTTTATAAACATTTGCAAAGGCAATCAGTTTGCGGAAAAGGATTGCAGATTGTAGAATGGATTCAACAACGAATGAAGACGAAAAATGTTTGCGCACAAACAAATGCATAGCATCGTAAAAAACTTTTGTTTCGTCCATGCTGCTTCTTTTTGTGCTCTCGCCTTTGTAATGGATTATTTCCGTTGAGTGAACATAAAAAACTTTGTACCCGGCTTGCTGGGTGCGGTAGCACAAATCCAAATCTTCACCGTACATAAAAAATTCTTGATCGAATCCGCCGATCTTATCATAGACTTCTTTCCTCAGCATCATGAAAGCGCCGCTGACGGCATCGACTTCATAGGTTTTGTTTTCATCGAGATATGTTAGGTTATAACGCGCAAATAATCTGCTTTTGGGAAACAATGTGCTGAGTCCCATCACTTTTGTGAATGATGTCCACGGACCGGGAAATCCTCTTCTGCACGCAAGCTGAAGCGATCCATCCGCATTCAAAACTTTGCAGCCAGCAATTCCAGCTTCCGGATTTTGTTCGAAGAATGAAATCATCTTTATAAATGTATCTTCGCGAACGATTGTATCCGGGTTAATCAATAGAAAATATTTCCCCGAGGCGTGCAGCATAGCGATGTTGTTCGCGGCGCCGAAGCCGACATTTTTTTCATTAACAATTAATTTTACGGAAGGAAATTTTTCTTTGATCGATTCGACGCTGCCGTCATCAGAAGCATTATCGACTACAATAATCTCTGCAGAGATTGTTTTAGTTGCCTTCTGAACCGAATCCAGCATGTTCAGAAGAAACTCTTTCACATTATAATTTACAATTATGATTGAGAGGTCAGTCATCTCATATTGAATTTAGTGAACCGAACATACTTTTCAGTCTTAACTTCCAAACCATAACAACCGCTTCGCGAACAATTTTCTTCGACATCTTTGATGTGCCTTCGACACGATCTACAAATGTTATCGGAATTTCAAGTATGCGAAAACCTTTTTTCCATGCTATGAAATTCATTTCGATCTGAAACGAATAACCGTTGGAATGTATCGCGTTCAAATTAATTGATTCCAAAACTTTTCTATTAAAACATTTGAATCCACCGGTGCCGTCTTTGATGGGCATGCCGGTAACAATCCGCGTGTAAAGATTTGCAGAGTAACTCAGGATTAATCTTCTTAACGGCCAATTGATTACCCGGACACCGTGAAAATATCTGCTGCCAATTGCCAAGTCGTAGTTTTTAAGAGCCGAAAGCAAATTACCTATTTCTTTTGGATCGTGCGAATAATCCGCATCCATTTGAACCGCTGCTTCGTAACCGTTCGCAAGCATGAATTTAAAACCCTCAACATAAGCCGTTCCAAGTCCCATCTTGCCCGTTCTTCTTAGTAAGTGCACTCTATTGTCGGAATCGCTCACGCTCTGAACATAATCGCCGGTTCCGTCTGGAGAATTATCATCAACAACCAAAATGTCGAGGTCTGCATAAGATTCAAGAAGATCATGCAGCAACTTTTCTATGTTGGCTCTTTCGTTGTATGTCGGAATTATTACAATTGCTTTCATAGCAAACTTAGATTTTAGTCGTAGTGCCCTTTGCCAAATATAACTACAAAAACTGTTCTAAAAAGAATTTTAAGATCCATTCTCAAACTCATGTTTTCGATATAGAACAAATCATATTTCAGTTTTACTTTCACATCTTCAACGCTCTCATCGTATTTGTGTTTTACCTGCGCCCAACCGGTTACCCCCGGACGAACTTTTAATCTTCTTTTGTAAAGAGGAATATCATGCGAAAGTTTTTCGACAAAGAATGGTCGTTCCGGGCGAGGGCCGACAAAACTCATATCGCCTTTTAGAATATTTATCACTTGCGGAATCTCATCAAGCCGGACTTTTCTAATAAATCTTCCGACCTTAGTGATGCGCGGATCATCTTTTGCAGACCACACCGGTCCGGTATGTTTTTCTGCGTGGTGAACCATTGATCTAAATTTGTAAATCTTGAAAACCTTTCCGTTCTGTCCCATTCTTTCCTGTTTATAGAATACAGGACCTTTCGTTTCAAGACGGATTGCAAGCGCCGCTAACAAAGTTGCCGGCGACGTTATTACCATTAACATGAAAGACAGTACAATATCCATCAATCGTTTAAGCTTCTTCTCCCATTCGGGCATTAGTTCCGGCATAACATCTATGAGAGGGAAACTATAAAGTTGAGAGATTTTGGCTTGACCGCTGATAATATCGTAAAGGTCCGGCGCCATTTTGATCTCAATATTTTTTCCTTCACAACGGGAAACGATTTCGAGAATTATTTCTTCCTCATGCCTGCCAAGAGAAATAATCACATTTTTGATTTGAAATTTATCAAGCGTACTTTCAAGATTATAAATTGTATCAACAACGCTGACATTCTTAAATGATTTGTTCAGCTCGGATTCATTGAGTCCAGAATACGCGACAACATCAAGACCCAACTCTCTATGTCTTAGTATTGAGGTATGAATCTCGTTCGATTTTGGACTGAAGCCGACTATAAGCGCATTCCTTCTTCCGATTCCTTGAATGAGCAGTCTCCGCTGAATTCCTCTGATCGTGAGTCGTCCAACTCCAACGACGAAAAAGAATATTCCCCAATAAATGAAAATGTAAACACGCACAGATGTTGACACGCCGCGGGTGTAGTCGTCATAAAGAATTAGAAAAAATAGAATTAGTACGCCGACGAATGAGGCTTTGAAGAGAGTTGAGAGTTCATCCAAACGTGAAAGTGCAAACCAAGTTCTGTACATTCCTACAAAAGTGAAGATCAAAAGCCAGTAAATGTAAACGGCAATCATCGGCAGCAAGAAATCCGGCTGAATGATTAGCTCGAACCAGCCAGATTGAACGCGCACATAGAAAAATGCAAGCCACGCAAAATTCACCGTGATGAAATCTGTGATCAGAATTAGAAATTTTTCGGTTTTCTTGTTCATAAAATTTTAACGGTAATAAGGATAAAATAAATGTAAAGCAAACAGTCTGTTCGCTCAACAAAACAGAACACTAATGCTATAACTTCTCAATTACTTTGTCTGAGACATAATCGCCTATAGACAATGATGCCGTTGCAGCCGGAGACGGTGCATTGCAAACGTGAACCACTCGTGTGTCTTCAACGATGTAAAAGTCATCAAGCAAACCGCCTCTTTTGTCGCACGCTTGTGCGCGAACACCAGCGCCGCCATCAACCAAATCTTTTCCTTCAATTTCCGGTACCATTTTCTGCAACGCTTTCACAAAAGAATTTTTTACCAGCGATCGGTAATACTCGCCCATTCCCATGCGCCAATTTTTCTTTATCACTTTGTGAAAGCCCGGCCAAATCATGGTTTCAAGTGCGTCTCGTAAATTAAAACTTGTCTTCGTGTAACCTTCTCTTTTAAAAGATAGAACTGCGTTCGGGCCGCATTCAACTTCACCGTCAATCATCTTGGTAAAATGAACTCCCAAAAAAGGAAAGTTCGGATCCGGCACAGGATAGATTAATGTTTTCACAAGATGTTTGGCTTGATCTTTTAGTTTGAAATATTCTCCGCGAAACGGAATTATTCTAAGTTGCAGATGCGGGTGAGTCATCTTTGCAACCCGGTCTGAAAATAAACCGGTACATGTAGCAACCAATTTTGAAACAAATGTTCCCTTTGAAGTTATCACCTCGCATTGATCGGTGCCAACGCGAATGTTTTTAAGCTCACAGCCAAATTCAATTGCGCCGCCGAATTTTTTTATTAGTTCCAAATATTTTTCAGAAACTTTTGTGTAATCGATAATTCCGGTTTGCGGCACAAATATTCCGGCAGCTCCGGCAATGTGAGGTTCGTAATTTTTCAGCTCTTCTTTTCGAAGCCGTTTTAAACCGTTCAGTCCGTTTTCGATTCCGCGTTTCATAATATTTTCCATCGCGGAAATTTCCGACTCGGATGAAGCAACAATTACTTTTCCGCAAATGTCGTAACGGATTTCATTTTTATTGCAGAAGTCAATCATCATCTTGTAACCGCGAACACAATTCTGAGCTTTCAAACTTCCCGGTTTGTAATAGATGCCGGAATGAATTACTCCGCTGTTGTTTCCGGTTTGATGCTGAGCAACGGAATTCTCTTTCTCCAAAATTAAAAGTTTAAGAGAAGGATTTTTCTCAAGAATTTTTAGTGAGGTCGCCAGACCAACGATTCCGGCGCCGACCACTACAACATCATATTTCATTTACATTACTCAACTTTAATAATTCATCATAGAATCTTTTTACGACGAACTTTCGTGAAAAGTTATTATAGGCTTCGGTGCGCCCATTCTTGCCGAGGTTTTTAATCGCACTTTTATTGTTGCGGAAGAAAATTACTTTTTCCGAAAGCATTTGCGCATTCTCCGGCTCAACAAATATTCCGCAGTTTGCTTCTTCCATAATTTTTCTTGCTTCGCCGTCAACGCAAAGTAGTATTGGAATTTCGGCAGCCATACTTTCATAAAGCTTAGATGGAATTGTGATCCTAAAAATCTCGCGGTGAACAAGCGGAATGATCATTACATCAAACAGCATTATATATTTTATAACATCGGTTCTGGAAACCGGGGGGATCAATATTACGTTAGTCAAGTTATTGGTTTTAATTTCTTTCTCAATTAATTCTTTTTCAACTCCGTCGCCGATAATAAAATAGACAACCTCTTTGTAGTCTCGTGTTAATTTGGCGGCTTCAGTAATAACTTTCAAACCTTGTGCGCTGCCGATATTACCGGCGTAACCGAAAACTAATTTGTCGTGGAGCTGATATTTTTCAACCAGTGCTGCGTCACGCGGTTCGTGTTTTATTAAATCCGTGTTAACAAAATTCGGTACGTACAAAATTTTCTTGATATACGAGTGACTCTTCGATAATCGTTCATTGGTTAGCTTTGTAACAACATTTACCATGTCGGTATGGCGGTAGATCCAATGTTCCAGTCTTTGTGCAAACTTGATTATTGAATCACTCTTAAGATATCCAAGCGCTGTTGCTGATTCC
Source organism: Bacteroidota bacterium (assembly GCA_021820065.1). Classification (GTDB taxonomy): domain Bacteria; phylum Bacteroidota; class Ignavibacteria; order Ignavibacteriales; family Melioribacteraceae; genus Fen-1258. Next base: position 13,648 of record JAKAEE010000008.1, read on the forward strand.
GGCCAGAGATCACCTATATCAAAAAAGAATTTTGACTTCTTAAACTTCTTTGCAAACACTCCCGTAATTCCGGTAAACAACGGAGGGGCTATTGTAAGTATGTAATCAATTTTTCCAACTTTGAATAACATTACAATCAGCGACGAAAGCATGAACGAACCGTAATAGAGAATTCGCTTGATATAATTTCCCCTATCGGATGCATATACAAATGTCCGATAGATCGTGTAACCGTCTTCTTCTATTTTTTCATAAAGTTTATAATTTGTTTTTACTTCATGTTTGCTCATTAAATAACTGGGATAAGGAGTAATTACAACTATATCCATTCCCAGATCGCGCAATCCTTCTGCAAAGCCAACGCTTCTTTGAGAACCGCCGCCAATCTCCGGCGGATAATATTGAGTAACAATTACAATTTTTTTCATCGGGAATTATTTTTCTTTTCCAACTCAGTTTTCTGGATTATTTCCGAAATACGCTCTGCGATTGATGTCCACGAGTATTCACGTGCCTTCTCAATCCTTTTCCTATTTCGTTCGGGTAAATTATCTTCAATTGACCTCTTTATCAACTCCACAAATTCATTATCATCCTTTGCCACAAACACCAAGTCGCTAAATTTTCTAACCTCTGGTAAATCGGAAGATACGACGGGAATTCCCATGGACAAATACTCCAGCAGTTTAAGCGGATTTGCGGCAACTGTTAATTCATTCACCTCGAAAGGAATTAATCCCACATCAAATATCGAAGCATAATTGGGAAGAATAGAATATTTGATTTCGTCCAAGTAGAAAAAATTTTTGAATTGTTTTAGCGAATCCAAATTACGCAATGACTTCCCGATTAAAATGAAAGAATATTGCGGATATGCCTTCACACATTTTTCAATCACTTCTAAATTAATCCATTCGGATATCAGACCAAAAAAACCAACGACAGGATGAGGAATGTTTGCTATCTCAGCCGGAATTTGATCAATCCGTTTTTGAAAATGCCCGCAGTCAGCTCCTTGAGGTAGAAAATAACTTTTCCCGTTTGTAGGTTTTCTTGTATTAACTAAAAGATCTGAAACGGAAAAGCTTGTATCCACTTTTTGAAGCAGTTCGCGTTCAAAATCAACAAGCTCTTTGAACGTACCCTCCAGCTTAGAATAATCATCCAAACAAAAATAATGCGCCGAGCTTTCGTCAATCTCTCCAACTATATCAGATACCAACGGAGAAGAGGTAAGCAAAATCGGATTGATAATTTTATGAATTTCTATTTCACGAAATAATTTTTTCTTCAGACTTCTTTTATTAAAGTAACGTATCACTTTATAATTATGAAATGGGATGACGAACGGATGAAGTTGGTTTAGAGATTTTTGTTCAGCACCATTTGAGGATTCTTTTTTTGAAAAAACGTTAACCAGTTTATTTACCGCCCGTTTGAAATCTTTTAGATTAAGATTCGGTTTGCGTAATCCAAGCGAGCCAATCCAAAATATTCTATTTTCTTTTAATAACTCTTTGGCAATATGCTGAAGTGTAGAAGGTAATCTTCCCCAATCATCACTGAAAATTATTATGTCTCTGTTAGCCAGCAATTGTCAAATCACCTTGTGGTTAATGATGTTTCTTCATTACACTAACTATTTTGTGTTACTTTGGGTAAAAGTGAGAAAATTTTGCACCAAATATAACTGTTATCAATTTATGATTTAATCTTTATTTTATGATTACATTTTTGTCCAACATGAGGTCAATCATGTCACGAACCATGAAGTGCATCTACATATCCTTATTCATAATTATGCCGGTTCAGATTTCCGTGCGTGCTCAATCATCACCCGTTGGAAAATATGAAGCGGCAGAGGGTAAAATAGTAGGCATCTGGCCGCATAATGATCGATTCAAATCCATCGGCAGTATGAAAGAACTTAACGAACGGTGGGGATTTAACTACGTTCTTCTTGCGGAAATTTACGGCGTAAAAGAAAAAAAATTACTGGACAATGCCGGCTTTGATTCGCTTCACATTATGCACCAGATCATTTTGCCTAATTCCGACAATGAAAGAAATCTTTTGCTGGAAAAGATTCTGAGACTTGGAAAATTGTGGGCTTATTATTTTGACGAGCCGATTAGCCGCGGGCAATCATTCATCCAATTTTCAAAATTAATTATTGACCTAAGCAATGATGGATTTTTCCCCTACGCAAAATTCATTGCAAGCGAACTCGACGAAAAAAAAGCCGCTCGCTTATTAAGAATAGTGGATGAAATAATGTACAGCGGGTATGGCTCTTCAGAAAAAATGGGCACTGATCAGGCTAAAACATGGGCGGAGTGGAAACTATATCTTGGAGAAAAATTCTCGCTGGTCTGGATTAGCGCCGAACAAGATTCTAACGAATACCGAACGCTGTTAAAGTCGGCGAAAGAATTAGGATTTAATTCCGTCTGGCTTTATGCGCTTGAACCAATTGCCGAAGGAAAAGAGGTAAGCAACGGCAACTATGAAAAATTTTGCGAGGCGGCGGTTGAATTCGGCTTTATGAAACTCAAAAAGCAAAATCCCGGCAAATAATTTTTTGTTTAAGCCAGGTTATATTTTTCAATCAATCTATTTCCAAGTTCTTCTTTGTTTAGAAGTTTGAAAAAGATCACGAGTTCCTCCTTACCGAACAATCTTATACCGAGCGTTATGAACGCAATAAGGAATGGAGACAAAACTAAATAAGGTATTAACGGAAGGAACGAAAGCAAATACAAACCGATGCACATAAGCACCGACCAGCCCAAAACTTTATATCTTCCAATCGAAGGTCTGTACCCAAATTTATTTAGTGCAAAAATAATAAATACAAACGATGCGAAGCTGGCAAACAACTTAGCCAGGGCAGCGCCAAGAAAAGAATATTTTGGTATTAACATAAAGTTGGCGCTGAGATTAACTATAACTTGAATTGCGCCGCAAATAAAATTGTAGAACTGCTTATTCTTCGCTACTAACACAGCTAACGAATAGTGAGTGAAAAACAAAAAAATTTGGCACCAATAAAGAATGGATGAAGGCAATGAAGTTGACGCATAATCACTACCAAAGATCAGATGAACAAGTGAACCGGCTTCAAATGTAAAAACAGCAGCGATTACAAACGCTATGAAATACAAAAGCTTCACTACCATATTGGAAAGAAAATCCGAACCGACTTGGTCTGTCATTCTCTTAACCAGAATTGGAAATACCGTTGTTACTATTGCACCCGGAATGATGTTCAAAGGCATAGTTAACCGTATGCCGGCAGAATAAATTCCAACATCAAACGAACCTTTGTAATAATTAAGAATAACGATATCGATCTGCATAAATATCGTGGTTAGAATCGCAAAACCAAAAAGTGGGAGCGATTCCTTCAACAGCCAAAACGCACGATGAAGTGTTGCTTCGAACTTGTAACCAAATTTCTTTTTCAAATAATGGAACGACAGTACAAACCCCGGCAAATTCGAAACAGAATAAGCAATCACAAAATACAAAACAGCATCCTTAGTGAAAGGAATGTAAAGAACCATAATGAGAAGTATAAGATTGTCCAAAATCGAGAGCGTCATTGGATAATGCATTTTGAGATTTACTTTGAAAGGCGTTGCAAGAAGATCCCTCACGTTCACTGTTTTCATAGAAAACAGTATTGTCGTGAACAAGATATTGGTAAGCAGAATTTCACCGGTAGAATATTTGAGTAGCGGTGCAACCAAATTAAAAACTAGAATTAGAATTAGATATAAAACAAATCTTAAAGTCAGTGCGCTGCTGAACAGATGAAAATTTTCTTTGTCTTTGGAAAACTCTCGGAAGACTATCGGTTCAATGCCGAAATCAACAAACTTTGAAAGAATGCCAACGATAGCAAGTACGCTGCTGAACATGCCGAAGTTTTCAACACCCAGGAATCGAGCGGCAAGCACAATGGCAATTACATTTAGAATGAAAGCCATTCCCTGTCCAAACGAAAGCGAGAAAACATTTTTGGTTACTTTTTCGATGGAATAAATTTTCCTTTAATTAATCATTGCGACAATTTTCAAATGCTTGATCTACTCTAAAAATATTCAATCGACAAAATTGTTCTAAGTATGTTTTTTAATTGCTTGTTGTTAGTTGATTTGTCTCTATACACGGATTGGATGTAATACATAGCAATTCTATCCAACCATAATCTCATACAATTTTCTATAACTTCTAACCATTTTATCAATAGAGAAATTACCTTTCAGTTTTGAATTGGATTCTATGAAACGGTTTCTGTCCTTATGAATTTCTAATAACTTTAATACGTAATCGATAGGATCATCTAATCTGAATAATTGATTAGAGCCATTACCAACAATTTCTGAATTTCCACCAACATCGGAAGCAAGTATAGGAATGTCTGCAAATATCGCCTCAATAAGACTTATCGAAAGTCCCTCATATCTTGAAGGAAGAGTAAAAACGTCAAATGCCTTAATATATCGGTATGATTCTTTGATAGGACCAACTAGAAAAAAGTCATTCGCAATACCAAGAGTACAAATTTTTTTGCTGAACATGTCGTAATTAGGTCCTTCACCAATAATAATGATTTTGGCTTCCGGAATTTTTTCTTTGATTAGGGAAAAATTATTTATCAAAAATTCATAGTTTTTTTGATATGCTAACCTGCCTGTAGAGCCTATTAAAAAGGAGTCCGAAAAATCTGTACCACATTTATCACAGAAATATTTTCTTGCTTCATCTTTACATAGAAAGGACATTTCTTTTTCATCCAAACCATTATAAATCACTTCTATATTTCGTATGAAGCCTGACTCATTAGATTCATCAAAATTCAGCTTGCTAACAAAAACAGTTTTATCAACAAATTGTAAAAAAAATCTGAAATACACTTTTGCAAGGAATTTAATAGTCCTACTAGTTTTATAATTCTTATCCAACAGAGAAAGACCGTGAAAGGTAAAGAGCGTCCTGGGTTTTTTCTTCAACAAATAGGTAGAAATTGCTCCGAACAAGGTGTTGGAGCTGTTTAAATGAACTATATCATAGTTATTCCTTTTCAATAATCGATGCAAATCAAAAATAAAGTAGAATGAATTAAGCACGCTAAAATCTCTCTTCAAAGAGTTCAAATAATGGTACGAAATATTATGCTTTTGAAGTTCCTCAAATAAAAAGTTTCCTTCGCCAGCTGCAACTTCAACATACAAACCAGCTTGCTGAAGTGCACGAGCCAAGTTCAGAACAAACACCTGAGCACCACCTATTTCGGATTTTGTTATTACAAGGAGTATTTTCATAAAAACAGTTTGTACAAAAATTTATTAATTCTTAACAAAATTAATAAAAACAAATTATTCACATGTACTTCTCATTTTTTATATTATCACAATTACTTTTTAGCAGCAAGCAATTGATTGAAAATGTGTACGATTTTTTCTGTTGTTTCATTGATGTTAAATTTTTTAGCTTGTTCTAAAGCGTTGTATTTCATCTTATTATAAAATGATTGATCATTTTCCAATTTTAATATATCATTAGCAAAAGCCGTATAGTCTTCCGGATCATGCATAAGCCCACCCTTTTCCACGACTTCAACAAGCGCAGAAGTATTCGATGATAAAACGGGAATGCCACATTGCATAGCTTCTAATGGAGGTATTCCAAACCCTTCATAATAAGAAGGAAATAAAAATGCAAATGCATTGTTGTAAGTATAAGCCAGAAGTTGATCGTCTAGAAAGCTGAAATACCTTATAACCCCAGTTCTTCTCTTCATTTCCGTCTCAATATTCTTGAAACCATAACCGGGTTTTCCAACTAAAACTAAGTTCAAATCACTTCCTTTGGCATTTAATATATCCAAAATTTTTAACACGCCTAAAACGTTTTTTCTCTTTTCCACTACGCCCACATATAACAAGTATTTCTTGGGAAGATTGAGTTCAGAGATGAAATTTGCTTTTTCTAAGTTCAAAATATATGCAGGTTTGAAAATGTTTGAAGCTGTGTTATAAGCAATGCCTATTTTTTTCTCATCAAGATTATAGATTCTGAGCAAATCATCTTTTGAATGTTGAGAGACGGTGATTACTTTATCGGACTTTTTCAGTGAACGCGGTAAGAAAAAAGAAAGATACATTCTGTATAAGTAGGGATAATACTTCTCATAGACTCTGGGTATTACATCATGAACCACTGAAACGATTTTTGTATTCTCAAGACGTACCATGGGGACTAGAATATTGGGTGCGAAGAGAAGATCTATTTTATATTCCTTTAAAAGCCTAGGGAGAACAAAATTCAACCAGAACGGAGAATATATCTTCACAGGAAGCACTGATAGTTTCAAAGATATTACTTTGAAAAAACTTTTATCGAATGAATAATCCGAATTGGTAAATAAATAATATTCATTTTGCTTATCCACATTGGGCAATTCCTGCAACACATTTAACAGGTAACGGCCTGTTCCAGTAATTGCCCTATCTAGTACTCTTGCATCAATTCCAATTCGCATCAATAATACCCTATTGCTTTTGACCTAGTCTATTCTTAAAATGATCGCTGAACGCTGAATAAACAACTTTTATTGTTTTTACTTTATTTCTTTTTCTAAAAAGTGACTTAAAAATAAATGCAGTCATCAAATAAAGAATAGTCAAAACATAAGTTAAAGGAAAGTTTTTCTTTGCAAAATACAACCGATTTCTAATGCTATAATATGTTGGAAGTAATTTATCTTTACTTGATGTGGTAGCACCTACTTTGTGATAAATAACGCTGCTTCCAGCATAAAGTATCCTATATCCAGAATCTATTACCCTTTTAGAATAGTCTGTATCTTCTAGGTACAAGAAATATTTTTCATCTAGTAATCCCACTTTACGTATAACGTCACAGTTAATTAATAAACAGCACCCAGAACCAAAAGTACAGTATTTATCCTCCTCGAATAAGTTTTCTGTCTTATTATTTCCGAAAGCAAAACCTGATGCTCGTATTTTACTTATGTAACCGCCCGCAGCCCAAATTAAATTTTTATCGGAAAAATATTTAATCATAGGGGTTAACATACCAATGGTGGGTGAGAGAGTGCTCTTCTTAACAAGTTCGCTTAGGAAATTGGGCTCTACTATTGTGTCGTTATTTAATAGCAATATGAAAGTTGCACCATTTTGCAAAGCATATTGAATGCCTACATTATTACCGCCCGAAAATCCCAAGTTTCGTTTATTTGTAATAATTTGTTTAATAAAATTTCCAAATCGTTCATGAATTATCTTGGCGTCATCGTTGTAAGAATTATTATCCACAACTATCACATCATAATTCGGGTAATCAATTTTGCTTAATGATTCCAAACACTCTATTGTGTCAGCAAGTCCATTCCAATTTAGTATTATTATGCTAACTTTAGGGGTCATCATTTAAGAACACTTTGTCGAGAGTTATATTTTAATCTTAGCTTGCCATAACGACCAAGAATAAAATCACGAATTCCCAATAATATCATTTTGATTTTTTTTAGTTTCTTTTCCTCGGTAAGCGAAATAGATATAATCTCTCTGCAGAAATGAATAATATCATTAAATACATATAAGGGGTAGTACCTAATATATTTTTTCCATACAAATAATCTATTTCTTGTTCTATAGTATAATCTTATCGGGATATGATTAGTTGGTTCAAACCTTTTGAATAAAACATATTTAATTTTTCGCTTACCCAACCTATGCATTATTGATACCGAATGATCCTGAATAATCCTATATCCTTTCCTATTTAGTCGTAAGCAAAATTCATGATCTACATAATCAATAAATAATTTTTCTTCAAAACCACCTATTTCTTTGTAAGCTTTTAAGTTAAGTAAATTACCACAAGTCATAACTGTTAATACATCTTTCTGTAAGTTATGACGTTTAGTTACATCCCCCACTAAAGTAACATTATGATACGGATATATTATGCCTACTTTAGAATAATTTTCAATTTTATTTAATAACTCAACTACCATATTATCGGGCAATGCAGTGTCTTGATCCATTGTTAGAAGAAAATCATAATCATCTTCTATTGCTTTTCTAGCAGCTTTATTTAGGGCGGCAGCTATCTCTATGTTTCCATAATTATCCAATATTCTTATCCGATCATATTCTCTTATTCTACCAATAATTTCCATATTGATTTCCTCCGAGTTATCTATGATGTACAATAAATCTATTTGATTGAGATAACTCAGAATATTTAGAATCACTTCTTCACTAGGTTGGTACAATACTGTTACGCCTGCAATCTTCGGCATTTCATTCATTTTCTATAATATTAGTTAGCCTTGCACAAGGTAATATTCAATTGATACAGGTAGTTTGATTATCATAAATTCCTTAAATAAAAGCATGCAATATCTTCGGCCTTATTAGCATTTAATTAACTGTACTGTAGTTTAACTCCGTGCTTTAGTCTCTCTTTTAAATTACTTTACAAAAAACTTTTCCGGCATCTTCAAGAAATCTAGCGGGCTCCTCTCTTATGCTTTTTCTATATTCTTCAAAATTTGCAATTGCCTCGTTATAGTTATTCAGACAGTCTTCAATTTTTTTAACTATCAACGGAATATTATCTTCTATACTATCAAATTTATAATCCTCAGGAATTGTCATATCTTCTTTTAACCTTGCACCTCCCCTTCTATTTGTTATGACACAGCATTTAAGAGAGGCGGCTTCGCGCGGCAGCCTATCGCGGCCCGGATGATTACCAAAATCGATATATACTTTTGCTTTTTGAAGCTGCTTTATAACTTCAGTCCTGGACATATTTTGTATTGGCACAAAATTCAGATGTTTAGCGGATTCTATAATGCGCCTTGTAAAGCCAACACCTTTTGCAGGATTGTATGCAATAATATTTTCTTTTAAGGAGGTGTCTGTTTCAATTTTCAAAAAGTCCTCATTAAGAAGCTCGGAGATGTATATAACATTATTTAGCCCAACACTTCCCAGATAATTTTCAACATGTTTTGCCGAACATAAATTTACCAATGCCTGCTTAATTAAATCATCCTCTGAAAAATTATAATTTTTATAATAATCCAAAGCAATTTCATTTGTATCAATAATAGAGGTTTTACCGAATTTTTCAAAAAGTTTATTTACCATCCTTAACAGAAGATAAAAAAAACGCTTTTGCATCATAAATCTATTAATCAAATAATTGTCAATACTAAGCCACCAAATTACTTTACGAATATTTTTAAATTTCTTTAGAACCTGAACTGTTAGATATATCTCAGGAACAATTAAAATATTGTTTTTGTTGTCCTCTATCGAATAAGAAACCGGATTATTGTAGAATTCAAAATCTTTAGGTACCGGCGTGGGATGATCAACAGGGATGGGATAAATAAACGCATCAAAATTAAACCGTTTTCTAAAGTAAGAGACAATCTGATGTATTAATTCGGGACCTGCTGTGCGCGCATTTGCTGGAACTGCAAAATATATTTTCGTTTTATCATTAACCTCTATCACAATATGATCCATTTTATTTATAACCGGTCTGATTTCTAGCTCGCTATTCCATAAAAAAGATTATTACTAAACCTCTACAAAAAACTTTTGTTAGATAAGATTAATATTCTTTCTTTTTAAATATATAAACGTGATTAGCATAATAAATACTTCGGATAATAAAACCGAGATAGAACTGCCGATATGTTTATAATAGGGAACCAATAAAAAGGATAATCCTAAATTAAAAATGCCGGCAAAGATGATAATATTTGAAAATGCCTTTTTATAATTGAATGACAACATTGTCAATGACGTTGTTATAATATTTATTCCGCCAACAAGCGGTATAAATGCCAATATTTTCAAAACAACAATAGATTCAAGATAATGATTACCTAACAATATTTGGACGATCCAATTTGTAAATGCTAAAACCACGACGCTAATAATCATCCCAATAAAGCCAACATATCTAACAAGCTTTTTAATAAATATTATAGCATCCTGCTTAGATTCAGTATACAACCTGCTTAAATAAGGATATACAGAATAAAAAATAGGGCTTAAAAAATCTTCAATAGCTTTAATTATTCTCTCAGCAGCTGAATAGTACCCTACAATAATGCTATCGGCAAACAATCCAAGAATAAAGACATTCGAAGTGGTATATAAACTTGTAGCCAAGGTAGAAATGAATAGATGCCATCCTTCAACTAATTGATATTTCAAATCAGCAAAAGTTGGAATAATAAATCTTATCTTAAATGTATAGAATGCCACCCATAATGAAAGTATACCAGCCAATATAAACCCCAAGGAATTTATAATTGGTACGTACAAATAATCATTTGAACTTTTAACAACAACAAATATTGAAATCGTGAATATAATTCTCGAAATCAAGTTCAATATTGTGATGTATTTCATTTGTTCAATGCCTTGGAAGAACCATCGGGGGAACATGTTTTGCCCGATCACAATTCCAAAAGTACAGTAATACAGCAGCCATTCGCTTCTAAGTTTATCAAATGAAAAAATGATTAATGATAAAATGGATAGCGATATAAAAACAAACAAAATTTTTAATGTCATTACCGAGCTAAATATTGCCGAGACCTTTTCTTTATTTTGTCTGTAAATTGATATTTCTCTAGTCGCTGAAAAATTAAATCCATAATCTATAAAAACGTTGAAATATTGAATCAATGCTTGTGCAAATGCCAATAAACCATAGTTTGAAGGTAAAAGTACACGAACAAGGTAAGGCAATGTTATTAAAGGGATAATATAATTTGCAATTTGAAGAATACTAAGAGAAAAAAAATTTTCGAGTAATCTTTTATTGACGCCGATATTTAAATACTTTTTCAATTACCGCTATAGAAGATACTTAAAGGGTTATGCAATCTGAACAAACATTAAAAAAAGAATAGTTAAATAAAGAATAATCATGTTTCACTTACATCACCCAAAATTGAAGCTCTCTCCTCCTCCCGCAAATCACCAAAGTGTAGAAACATTGCCACAGAAGTCCAAAATACCATCGAAAATTGCCACCCTTCTATGTTTGGCTCTATCATCGAATGTACTATAACGCCTAAAAAAGCACTGACAAATGACCAGAGTAATATCTTTAATTTTACGTTCTTTTCATTGATATAATTTTTAATTGCCAAGAACAAGGAGTATCCAAGAATTGAAAGAAATAGGATCGCACCAATTACGCCGTTTTCTCCCAGCAAGCCAAGTACAATATTATGTGCTGAAGCAGCAGCGTCTGTCAATTTAAATTGCGAATAAAACCCTAAATTTCCAAAGCCAACACCTGTTATTGGATTTTCAAGAAAAGTTTTCCAAACGTCTTTATAAAAATTAACTCTACTCATGTACGAAAAGCTGTTTTCAACATTACTAATTCCTTCAAATATTATTCTTGTCATCGGATTTAGAATAACAACAATTGCAACAACAATAACCATGAGCAAAAGAGGAATAAATGTACGTCTTTTGACGGCACGTGAGAGAAAGATAAAAAGAGCAACAGTAAGTGATAAAATGCCCCCTCTTGAAAATGTGAGCATTATCGCAGCTGACATTAAGAACAAAACACCTAGAAACAATAGTCTTTTTAAAGTTGTTTTCAGCATAAATATAAATCCAATTGTAATCGGAATTAACAACACAAAAAAAGCAGCCAAATAATTTGATTTACCCCAGGCAACTTCTAAAAGGTTCTTTCTAAAAAATAATCTCACAAGCCCAATATTTACTCCACCCAAAGAGTAGAGGACATAAAATTCAATAACTGCTAATGTTAAACCCCATAAGATTAAAGTAATGATCAAACTTTTGACTTTGTTTGTTCTGTTTAGAATAAACAGTGTAAAGACAAACATCATGAATCCGGAGAAGTAATTTCTCCAATATGCAATTGAGACTTGCTTATTTATCGAACTAACTGCCACAAAAAAAGTCCAAAGAAAAAACAATGCGAATAGTATTTTAATCTCAACATGTTTCCCCCTATATATTTCATTTTCATCTAACAAAACTTTCAATAAGAAAATCACTAATAAAATAGGAAGGAATATATCTACAAGAGTTATTACAGACGGTTTTTCCCCGATATTAAATGCATCTATACCACTTATAAGTATAGTAAATAAAAACCATTGAAGTAACTTATACGGGTAATTAAAGAACCAATAAATAAAGAAGACTAGGAAGAAAAATGATATAACTTCCAATGAAATTTTAAACAAACCCATCCCCAAAAATGCAAGCGGAATCAATTCAAGAAAGATCAATAAACTAAAACTGCCTATCTTTACGTAAGAATTGTTGTTAGCGAAAATGATTTTCATTTTTGTCTATTCAAAAAGAACATTTTTCTTAGAGGTAATACTATTTCTTCATGAACCTTCCTGTATCTAATTTCATCAGCTTGCATCTTACTCCAATTTTCTGCAAACAACATCCATACAAGAGCAAAAATGAAAGAGATTAAGAAAGCAATTATTATGATGAAAGCTTTTTTAGGACCGGCTTTTTCTTGGGCGGGAACAGCTTTATCAAGGAAAAGACAAACAGGAATATCCTTTTTTTCCTCTATCTTCGCTTGTTCATATATCGGTACAATAAATTCTAATATCTTCGCTTGTAACTCGTATTCTCCTTTCAATCTAATGTATTTTACTCCGACCTCGGGAAGTTCAGAAAAAGGTGTAAATAAATTTACATCTCGTTGTCCATCAATATTCGCATATTTCATTTTATTCAGTTGAGCCTGCATTTCATTTATCATCAATTGCTTATCGGCAATTAGCGGATTATCGTTTCCATAACTTTTCTTAAATATATCTAGTTCAATTTTTTGAATTTCAATTTTCGCTTTTAACTCAGCAGCAATAGTAATAGCTGCTTTAGTTTGCTCTGCTAATGAAAAGACAGAATAATTTCTACTAAAGTTTTTTAACGAATCCTCAGCATTTTTTATATCGTTAAGAGATTGAATATACCTTTTTTCTATAAATTCCCGGTTATTTTTTGCTTCAGCAGTACCAAGATCAATACTAATCTCATTAAGCACTTCCACAAAATAATTAGCCATTTCGGCAGCTCTTTGAGGATTGTTATCAGTTACTTTTATTGTAATATTTCCTTCATCTTCAACATTAAATTTTACGTTACTATCTAATTCTTTCAGTACACTTTCTATTGGTTCACTTGCCTTAAAATCATAAACCTTCCTAAGGTCAAATTTATTTATGACTTTTTCATAGGATGATCGACTTTTCAATATAGCGAGATAATTATAAGCTTCATCAGAAACCGTTCCCAATCTTCCTAACGTTCGTGACAAATCTTTTATAGTGCTTGAAAAACTACCAATATCGCCCAATAGTCCACCCTTTGATTTTGGAGGCATTACACTCGCAGTAGAAGTATACCATTTAGGGATGAAAAAACTAATAATGGTTGCAAGAATAGTTATCAATAATACATTGAAAATAATAAACTTACGCCATTTAACAATTAAAATGGCAAAATCAATGAAAGACTTTTCTTGCTTCACAATTTGTTTCGAATTTTCCATAGTTTGGTTACCATTAATACAAATTTCGTTTTGTTTTAAATCAAAATTTATTTTTTTGCTTGAACAACTATTAAGATGACTGTTGCCACAGCTGTTACTACCGTTGAGACATATCCGAGTGTCCGCATATAATATTCAAACGGCTTTGGAACATTTTTGGGAACGTAAATGAAATCTCCCGGATCAATTTTCGAATCACTGTCTGCAGTAATCCACGCATACGATCCGCCTTTAATAATTTTCACTTCGCTTTCGGCACGCTCGCCCAATCCGCCGGCTTTGTTAATGTAATACTTATCACTTTTCTGAGGTACATACTCAACATATCCGGGATTTCTAACTTGCCCAAAAACGTAAACCAAATCTTCTCGTTGCGGGATTACAATTATATCTCCGTCTTGAACGATGTGTTTGCTTTCTGTTGTTGTATCGGAATTGATCTTGGTAAAATCAATTATACTTTTGCTTTGAAGAACCCGTAGAGTGTTGTCAAGAGCCACTGAAGACGAATCTTCCGCGTACATATCGTTCATGCGCAGCATTTTCATCTGCTCAATAAACACATCGTTCAAATATTTCTCTGTAAGAATCGTATTGAAATTTCTATCCTTCTCAAATTCATCGCGTAACGCTTTCATCTTCAATACATTTACTTCACTAGTTCCTCGCAGAAGTTCGCTTCTTTCAAGCCAGGCTTTATCGGTAAATCCGCCTGCTTTAGCAATAACATCTTTTATTGTTGTGTTATCTTTTGTGATGTAAACGTAACCCGGTGTTCTTACTTCGCCCAACACTAAGGCTTTGTAGGCTTTCTTATCGTTATCCTTAAATAGAATTCTGATCCGATCGCCAATCTGCAGTTTGTAATCATCTTTGATCGGCACATTGATAACATTTTCTTTATTTCCATCGTTGCTTAGTCTTGAAATTTCCGCGGTTGTAACATTATCGTAAGCGGGATTAATTCCGCCGGCGAACAGAATAGCATCGGAAAGTTTGTCTCCATCCACAAATTGAAATTTTGTCGGCTTGTTAACGGCGCCGCTAATCTCAACAATACTTCTCTCATCATCGTACGAAGGGAAAATGATAACGTCGTCATCTTGCAGATACGGATTGTTTGACATATCTCCGGTTAAACGATACTTCAGCAAATCAATTTTTACAGTTTCGCCGTTGCGGTGCTTCAAAGTGATATCGCGCTTGGCATACTTTTCAATTTGCGCCGTGACTTTTTTGATCATATCAATCTGGTTTAGCCCGGAGCGCATATTCAATTCGGCTTCGGTGAATACTTTTGTGATGAAATGATCAAGACGTTCCGACTTGTACGCCGTGAACGAACCGGTGACTATAAAATCACCGCCGATTGTTACTGTGATCGGTTGAAACATCGAAAGGTTACTCTGCTTGCTCAATTGCTGGTTATCATCCTGAGCAAACAAAAGAGAAGCGAAACAAACAAAGACAACAACAAATATTTTTTTCATATAGTTTTTCTAATTCTTATTAAATCTGTGAGCGTATTGTTCGTTATAATAATTTTGATATTCACCCGAGATAATTCTCTCCCACCAATTTTTATTTTGCAGATACCAATCGATTGTATCGCTGATGGCATTTTCAAAATTGAATTCCGGTTTCCATCCGAGTTCATTTTGGATTTTCGAAGAGTCGATCGCGTAACGCCTATCATGCCCGGGGCGATCTTTAACAAACTCAATCAGTTCTTCACCTTTTCCCAATTTTTTCAGAATCAATTTAACAATCTCTATGTTTTTCATCTCTCGACTGGCACCAACATTGTAAACTTCGCCAACTTTTCCGTTTTCAAGAACCAACTCGACAGCTTTATTGTGGTCAACCACGTAAATCCAATCGCGAACATTTAATCCGTCGCCATAGACAGGCAATTTTTTGTTGTTGAGAGCGTTAATAATCATAAGCGGAATTAGTTTTTCCGGAAATTGAAGCGGGCCATAATTGTTAGAACACCTTGTAATCACTACCGGCAATCCGTATGTATGATGAAACGCGAGCGCCGCCATATCTGCAGCCGCTTTGCTTGATGAATATGGACTGTTGGGACTTAATGACGTTTGCTCTGTGAATAATCCGGTTGGACCAAGACTTCCGTAAACTTCATCGGTTGAGACTTGCAGAAATTTCTCAACGTGATATCGGCGTGACGCTTCTAACAAAACAGTTGTTCCTATTACGTTTGTTCTGTAGAAAATTTCCGATCCTAAAATGCTCCTATCAACGTGAGATTCTGCGGCGAAATTTACAACAAATTTTATTTCAAATCTCCTAAAAAGATAGTCCACAAGTTCATTGTTGGTAATATCGCCCTTTATGAAGTTGTAATTATTTTTCCCTTCAACCGGCTTCAAGTTTTCAAGATTGCCTGCGTAGGTCAGTTTGTCGAGATTAACAATGAAATAATCGTCGCGCTTAGAAAGGATATAATTGATGAAGTTGCTTCCAATGAATCCCGCGCCGCCGGTAACCAATATTTTTTTCACCTTACCCATCAAAATGCAAACAACCCAAAATAAATACCGGTCTGAATAAAAAATGAATTGCTTTTCAAATCCGACGGCACTCCTCTCAATATTTGATTGTTGTCAACCTTCCATTCGTTGTTGAAAGAGAAAATATAACCTCCTCCAACTCTGAAGGCGATAAATCTGTTGAGGGGGATATCAACATTCAATGTTGGTGTTATAGTGAAAAATGTGTTTGTGTATTTTCTGCTAATATTCAAATCATAGACAAGTCTAGAAGAAAGATGTGGGGGTGATGTAATGCCTTCCCAAATATAATTATCCTGGTTCTTATAGAATTGTATGCTGGATGAGCCTACGCCAATTATGGTTCCAACAGAAACAGCAATTCTATTTATAAACGGTAATGTATATTCAACTGTCAATCCACCAAGACCGTAGCTGTAATCAACTTCTTTGTTAAATCCTTCGCTTGTCCCTGTAGTGCTTATCGATCCGCTTATTCCCATTCCGCCGATTCTCAAATTGTCTATTATCATAATGTAAGCATAACCGGAGCCGCCCCAGGTAAACATACCGGAGGTAGAAAGCCCGCTTATACCAAATTGTTTAACGAGATCATTCACGGGATTTACATTTGGAAAAACATAAACCGGAGAAAACCCGCCTGCTGCGCCAAATCTTCCGACCCATCCAACCTCATCGCCTTCTTGAGCCGTTACCGGAAGGGCTAAGATTACTAATAAAAATAAGGACAATAACTTTTTCATAGGGTTTAGATGTGTGACTTTTTGATTGGTGAAATTAGTAATTCCAAAGACAAAATAAAAATTTAATCCTCATTATGCGAAGAGAAATCCAATTGAGCGCAACGATGTAATGGCACACGGATGAACACGGATTAAATAGATTAGCACGGATTTGTGATTCCTTTCATTTGAACGAAAGGAGATGTTTGCTTGATTTCAAAACAACTTCTTTGCGAGAGACTTAATAAAATATTCGAAAGGAAAATTCTAAAAAGATTTCTTCTTAGGATAAACAAAAATCTAAATCAAATATTAATTGATGTTACGCAAAATCTATAGAATGTCATGCTGAACTTGTTTCAGCATCTAGAAACAGCGCAAAAAAAGAGATTCCGAAACAAGTTCGGAATGACAAATGTCCCCTTCTGTGTAACTTCAGTTATTAAGCAAAGAATTTGAGTGTACGGGTATTGAGTTTTCCATTACTGCAAATCTGTACGTTGGTTTTGCAGACCTGTTAGGTAGCATTGCAAACGGATTTGTCAACTCTGCAAAGCAATTGTGCGGCGTTAAAATGATGTAAGCAAGCATTGCAATGACATTGTTCAAGTCTGCAACGGGATTTGTAAGTTCTGCAATGAGACAAGTTGGGCTGGAAATGGCATTAGTAAAGCTTGAAATCGTATTAGTAAACTCTGCAACGGCATTTGTTAGTCTTGCAATGATACATGTTGGTCTTGCAATGAGATAAGTTTGGCTTGAAATGTCTCAAATTCGTTCAGAAATACGATTAGTTTCGTCAAAGTTGCTTTTTTTTGCATAGAAAGAGGTTTTGAAGGCAATTAAGGTAGCCTCCATTATCAAACGGCGGCGCACAAAGAATTGTTTATTACTTTGCAACTATCATCTTCTTAATCGACTGGAAATTGCCCGCCGTTAGTTTGTAAACGTAAGTCCCACTTGAAAGTTTTGAAGCATCAAACTCTGCTTCAAATGTGCCGGCCGGTTTCATTTCATTTACCAAAGTTGAAACTTCTCTACCAAGCATATCATAAATTCTCAGCGTTACAAAATTAGCTTCGGGCAAAGAGTAGGAAATCTTTGTTGATGGATTAAACGGATTTGGATAATTCTGATTCAGCGAGTAGTAAGCCGGAATTTCTTCTTGAGTAGATTCCTTTTCCAGTTTCAGTGCATTGTCATTATTATCCGCAACAATACTTGCTTGCGGCGGAGGGGTGTTAACAACATCAACATAAAATTCATTTGATACTTTAGTTGTGTTACTTCCGTCGCGAACTGTGCAGCGCAATTTAAAACTTCTTAGGTCATATGGATAAAAAGGTTTGCTAAATGTTGGAGAGTTTGTTCCAACTGGAACCCATTGACCGCTTATGACAGAGTTGGGACCAATTACTCTACTGGTATTGGCACTTAATAAATTTGCGCCATTACTGAAATAATATATCTCCCATTGATATGTAAATGGTGAAATACCATCAAGAGGTTGAACCCACCAATGACCAGTTCCTCCTTGATAAAGAGTGAAGTCCCCAATTAAAGATGCTCCAGATAATGGTTTCGAAAAAAATGACTCTCTTTCGAATAAGTAAAGTAACCCGGCCGTTGCACGAATAGCATATATCAACGAATTTGAACCAATACTATTTAACTCATCTGTCCAACTACCAAATTGATTCGGGATGTTATTAATTATGCTTGACATTTCGGAGTAGTCATCATTAGTATATTGATCCAATAAGTTAAAAGAACGATTTCCCACAAATGTTTCGTTGCTATATCTGTAGCAATTATAGACATCTGCAATTTGCGCTGTTGTATAAAAAAGATATTTCAATGGGTTCTTTTTAGATCAAGCACTTATTACACCTCCTTGATTAATCGCATTTAGATAAGTCCAGTTCTCAGCTGGGAAAGCTGGTGGGATTGAATTACAACTCGAACCTGCACCCGACCAGTACTTACCGCCAATTTCCATTTCGTATCTATCACCTTTAGCCACATCACATGGATGTGATCTTATTCTAACATGCGCAGGGACACTCATATCCGCTAAAAGGTGACATAATCTTCCAAGAATGCTACCAGCAAAAATTACGTCATAATAATTATCACTTTGAACAATTTCAATTGGTTGAGAAAAATTAACTACGCTGTTTTCTGTAACAACTCCAGTAATATAATATCGTCTATTCTTCAATAAGTCCGGGAGTGTGCTATATTTTATTTTCATATACAAATAAACCTGAGTCGGGGAAAACCCTTGGGCAACTAATGCTGTTTGTTCTTTTGATGTATAAGGAAAAGAAAAGGGGCCAGGCATATAAAGATCTTGATTTCCACCCCAAAGAATTTCAGCCTTTTTAAACGCATTTTCAAATTGACCGCTAGCATATTCAAGACTGTTTAAAGAATAGGGAGCTAAATCTGGATTCCAAAAATGGGAAGCCGAAACAGAAGTACATTATCTGAATGGTATTGGAAAACCACAATATCCAAAAACAATATCAGAATGATCTTCGGCCCAAGCGCCTCCTAGCGCGTGTGTAATTGAATAATGAGATGGTTCGCCATATGAATAAAAATTTCCATTTGAGTCTCTGAAGTAGCTGTCAAAAAGGGACGGCATTTGACCATATTGATTTTGTAAAAGTAAATACGCCTGTTTTATAATGTATTGATGTACCCATTCTTTGTGTGCTTTAATTGAGCTGGAACAAATAATAAATAAGGAAACAGTAATAAGAAAAATCATCTTTTTCATAACGAAACCCCTATATTTAATAAAAAAATCATTTATTAAAATTCCACGATACACCAATAATTCCGAATGAAATTATTGGCTTATTATTAAATAGACTAATGTCAAGACCTCCTTCTACCTCCAGATTTAACTTGTCGCTTAAGGGTATAGAATAAGACGGATTAACGCCTACAAATGCAATAAAAGCACCGCCACTAAATTCGATACCTTTTGCAAGTACTAAAGTCAAGCCAGCATGTACATCAACAGCAAGATTTCCTTTTAATAAAAGTTTCGGACCAGCTTTCACAAAGATGGAAAAATTTTTAATCCCAAATTCATTTGTCAATCCTATTTGGGGATAAGTTTGATCAAAAGACTCATCGTCATACCGATAACTTAAATTAATGAACATTTGCACCCCTTCAATAGAAATATAATCGTTGGTTTGCCATTGACTGTTGAATAACATACCTGAAGACAATATCAGCTTTTCATGTGAGGTATATTTCTCTTCTTCACTCTTTTGCTGAGAAAATACGTTTTGATGTAAAACAACAAATAAAATGAAGATAACAAATAAAAAGGCATTGATTTTCATAATTATCCCTTAGTTTTAAAGTAATGTAAAAGAGTTTTGCACTATGTAAACCCAACAGAATATTTATTTAGAAATCCCAGGCTGGAGAAATTAATTTCATCTGCAGAAAAAATAAAGAAGCAACAGAAAACAGGTATCAACTTACCCCCTGTTAAAAAATTATCACTTCATTAATTGTAAAACCAATTGCGATTCGTCAAACTAATTTCATTTTCGTATTTCATTTTAACTGTCTAATATGTTAATCAACAAATTCTAACACTAATGTAATTCCAAAGGACATTTCTTTCAAGATAAAATCCGTACACCCAAAATTCTTGCACTCCTGAACAAAATATAAAGACCGCAATGGTTTTCTGATCTGTTCACCACAACAAGGCGAAAACCAATTACGGCCTTTATAAAGGGCAACATAGGGGAAACTTTATTTCATGCTCTTGCTCTTGTTCTTACTCTTTCGGCATCAATCCATAATTTTTCTTAAGAACGACGAACTGTCTTCCTCGTCGCTGTTCTTTTTGTTCGGATTGAAATCGTCATCAGAATAATCAACGTGTTCCGTTCTAAATCCGCTTTCGATATTTGCGTTCCGTGCAAACAAATCCAGATCGCCTTTATTATATCTAAGAATAGTTGGAATACTTAGGTCTTCGCTGTTTTCAAGATCGGCGCCTTTCTTTGTTGAAAATGCCGCACCGATGTTGCCGACTTTTTTCTCCGGCTTTCTCTCTGCTTTTTCCGATTTCAAACTACTGATTGGTTTCGAGCTCGCCTTTGTTTCGAACCCGGTTGCAATAACAGTATATGAAATGTATTCCGTCATCGATTCTTTATTAACGACTCCGAAGATTACATTTGCTTCTTCGCCGGCAGCTTCAAAGATTACATTGTTTCCGGTTTCAATTTCCTGCATAGTCATGTTTGCCGAACCGCTGACGTTGAGAAGAATATTTTTTGCACCTTTAATTGAAACACCTTCAAGGAGCGGTGATGAAATTGCTTTCTGCGCAGCTTCGATGGCGCGGTTTTCTCCGCTTGAAATTCCACATCCCATCAACGCCTGTCCGCTGTCTCTCATTACGGTGCGGACGTCTGCAAAGTCAACATTAATAATTCCTTTAATTGTAATTATGTCTGCGATGCCGCGTGTAGCTTCATAAAGAATTTCATTCGGCTTATCGAATGCTGCTCGTGCAGCAGTTGCCGTATCGATTATGCTGAGAATCCTGCTGTTCGGAATAACAATCAACGAATCAACATACTGACGAAGTTCTGCAATTCCTTCGTCGGCATTTTTCATTCTTTGTTTTCCTTCCCATGTGAACGGTTTGGTAACGATACCGATCACGAGAGCGCCCAAACTTTTTGCAATCGATGCAACTATTGGAGCTCCGCCCGTTCCCGTTCCGCCTCCCATACCGGCGGTAACAAAAACCATATCCGAGCCATCGAGAATATGAGTAATTTTTTCGCGGTCTTCTTCTGCGGCTTTCTTACCAACGTTTGGATCTGCACCGGCACCGAGCCCTCGTGTTACGTTTGTGCCGATTTGAATTTTGTGCAGCGCCGAACTTTCCTCCAGCACTTGCGCATCAGTATTGACAGCAACGAATTCAACCCCGTTCAAACCGCGGTTGATCATACTATCAATAGCATTGCAGCCGCCGCCCCCTACTCCAACGACTTTAATTTGAGCAGACAATGGTCTTTGTGTTTCAAGAGTAAAAAAACGTGGCCGTTTTTCCATAGTTGACATGATTCCTCCTTGTTGTGGTATTTTATTTATAGCTTGTCAAAAAATTCTTGTACTCTTTTGAACAGCTTGTTCACATTGAATTTGCTTTCCGTACTCGTACTCTTACCGACAGAAAAACTATCCGATGCTTTTCCGGGAACGCCGCGGATTAATCCGGCAACTGTTGCAAACTCCGGACTTTCGACTTCGTTCGATAAACCGGAACCGAGATCGAGCGGAACACCGATGCGTGCAGGCATTCCAAAAACTTCTTCAGCCAATTCCGTACTTCCTTTGAGAAGCGAGCCGCCGCCGGTTAATACGACACCGGCTTTAATCTTATTTTTGAATCCGGTGTGGCGCAGTTCGTTATCGATGATCGAGAAAAGTTCTTTCATTCTAATACTAATGATTTGTGTTAACAGCGAGAGAGGTATTTTGATGTTTCCTCTTCCGCCTATGCCCTTTATATATAAGTCTTCTTCTTTGATCATCGCTTGTTCGGTTGCGTAACCGTGTTCGCGTTTTAATTTTTCCGCATCTGCAGTAACGATGCCGAGTGTTTCGCGGATATCGTTTGTAACTTGATTGCCCGCAACTCCAATTACTTTTGTATGCTTGATTGCTTTCTTGTGAAAGACTGCCAAATCGGTTGTTCCGCCGCCGATATCAATCAACAAAACGCCTAAATCTTTTTCGTTTTCTTCCAGCACTGCATAGCTCGATGCAATCGGTTGAAGCACGTAATCTTTCACAACGTATCCCGCGCGCTCAACGGATTTTTTTATATTTTGAATTGCGGCAATAGAAGCAAGTACAACATGATTTACCGCTTCCAATCTTGAGCCGCTCATTCCTATCGGATCGTCAATACCGCCCTGGTAATCCACAAAATATTCTTCCGGAATGATGTGAAGTATCTGGCGGTCTGAAGGAATTCTTATCGTCTGAACATCGCTTCTCAACCGGTCGAGATCGTCTTGTGTAATTTCTTTTTCAGGGTTGCTGATGGTTACATAATTTCTGTGACGTAAACTCGTAATATGTTCGCCCGCAACGCCTACGTTAAGTTCCTTAACCGACAAACCGGCTCTGTTGAGTGCAATGCTCATTGCCTGATTAATTGCTTCGGCAGTTTTGGAAATATTGGCTACCAATCCGCGGTTTAATCCTTCCGAAGGGGCAACGCCGAATCCGAGAATATTCATATTCGATTCAGATTGTTCCGCAATGACGGCACAAACTTTTGTTGTGCCGAGATCGAGTCCTGCTATTATATTTTTCTTCATAATTTCTTCAACCCTGCCTGCCGGCTGGCAAGCCTTCATTTGAATTCGTCTCTGCTTTTCCGTTGGACGATTCTAAAATTCCAAGGTAAACGTGCCCGCCGTAACGCAGATCAACGTAATCCAAGTATTGATTAATTTCTTTCCCTTTCAAATAATTCCAGAGATTATTTAGGTAAACAATTTTTCTAATCTCGCTTCCGCGACCGATTCTGATCGGATAATTGACCGACGAAAGATTTAGAATAATGTCGCCGCCGTTTTCCAGATCGATGGAAGAGAGTGAATCGTACAATTCCGGATTCAAAAGTTTAACCGACGAAATAATTTTTGCAGCGGTTACCACATCAAAATTATTTCTCATCGAAGACAACGGTTGAACTGCTCCGTTAACGTTTGTGTTTGCGATGATCGGGTAATCAATTTTCTTTGTTTGATCAAATACCGGCAGCACTTGCAGTTTATCAGTCACGATAAACTGGTTGTCGTCATTCAATAAAATAGCGATAAACGATTTTTCCGTAATCCTAATCGAGACTTGACCGTTTCCATCGTATCTGACATCAGCGCGTTCAACGTAAGGATGTTTTTCAATTCTATCTTTTATTACCTGCAAAGAAAGACCGGCGTAGTTATTTCTATCGAGCAAGTTCGCGTAACTCAGATACTGTTCCTTCGTAAGATGAACGTTTCCTTCCATCGCAATTATCTGAATGCTGTAACCGTTACCCGACTTTAGATTGACGGACAAATAAACAACCAAACCGAGTGTAACGACCAGAAAAATTGCGCTTATTATTTTTCCCAAAGCTTTCATCAACTATTTCTGCTTCTCTTTTAGAAATTGAACAAACTTTTCGCCGAACTTCCATATATCGCCGGCGCCCATTGTAATTACGATATCACCCTTCTTGTAAATTTTTTGAAGCAGTTCCGGCACTTTAGTTTTATCCGGTTCATAGTAAACATGTTTGTGACCGAACTTTTTTGCAGTGTCGGCGATGAGCGAACCGTTAATTCCCTCAATCGGTTTTTCGCGCGCCGGGTAAACATCGGTGCAAATGAAAACATCAGAGTTCAAAAACGATCTTCCGAACTCGGCATAAAAATCGCGTGTGCGCGAAAACAGATGCGGCTGGAATACTGCAACCAATCTTCTGTTCCATCCGCGGCGAATTCCGTCAAGCGTTACATTTATTTCCGTCGGATGATGGCCGTAGTCGTCAATCACCATCACGTCGTTATCGTATTTTTTCTCGAACCGGCGGTAAACACCGTTGAATGATTCGAGAGCTTTCTTGATCACGTCGAACTCAACACCCATTTGTTTTGCGATTGTAACTGCAACCAGAGAATTTTTCACGTTGTGCAAGCCGGGGATGTTGATTCTCAATTTTCCGAGTTCTTTGCTGAGATATACCACAGTGAACTCGGAATAATTTTGCGAATGAGTAATGTTTGCAGCACGAACATCAGCTTGCGGAGATAATCCGTAAGTAAAAATTTTCTTGTTGATTTGCGGAATTACATCCTGAAGCGCGGGTTCATCGAGACATAAAACTACAAATCCGAAGAAAGGAACTTTGTTCGCAAATTCTACAAAAGCTAATTTTATGTCATCCAAATCTTTGTATGTATCAAGATGTTCTTTTTCCAAAGTTGTAAGAGCGGCAATTGTGGGAGTTAATTTCAAAAATGTTCTGTCGAATTCGTCAGCTTCAACAACAATGTACTCGCCCTGACCGAGCCGCGCATTTGTTCCGCCGAGTGAGCTAAGTTTTCCGCCGACAATAATTGTTGGATCAATTCCGGCTTCTGTTAATACTAAGCCAACCATCGAAGTCGTAGTAGTTTTTCCATGCGTTCCGGCAATTCCGATTCCATATTTCATTCTCATACATTCTGCTAACATTTCCGAACGCTTGATCACCGGAATTTTTCTTGCAAGGGCTTCTTTCACTTCCGGGTTTTCCAAATTCACCGCCGAGGAGTAAACGACAACATCCGCGTCTTTCAAATTATCAGATGAATGTCCTTCAAAAACTTTTATTCCCAAACTTTCGAGCCGGTCGGTCACTTCCGTTTTGTTCAGATCGGAACCGGTGATTGTGAATCCTTGACTCAATAAAATTTCAGCAATGCCGCTCATACCGATTCCGCCGATACCGACAAAGTGAACATTTTTAACCGTCTTCATCATCATAACTAATTTCCTTAAAGCATCTCGGCAAAATTAATTGCGCTCTCAGCAATTACTTTTGCCGCTAATGGTTTTGCAAACTCCGAAATATTTTTTTTCAATTTTTCCTGCCGGACTTCATTGGACATAAGTTCATTCACGACGGGCAAAAACTCCGCCTCAACATTTTTATCTTCTATCAGTTCGGCTGCATTTGATTCTTTCATCGCTTTCGCATTCAGATACTGATGATTAGCCGCAACATTAGGCGACGGAACGAAAATAACCGGAAGCGTAAGAAACGAAACCTCTGCGATTGTCGTTGCACCGGCGCGCGCAAGCACAACATCGCTCGCAGAATATGCCGCCGACATATCTCTAATAAACGGCATCACTTTCACAGAATCGTTCTCAAGATTTTTGTACTGATCAAAGTAAAACTGTCCCGTCTGCCAGATAACTTGAATTCCGTTTTCGTTTAATCCTTTTATGTTTCGTGCGACGGCTTGATTAATGGACCGCGCACCGCCGCTTCCGCCGATAATCAACAAAACTTTTTGGGCGGGGTTCAACGCGAAACTTTTTTTGGCGCTTGATTTATCAGCGAGCTTCAAGTTCACCCTTATCGGGTTGCCTGTAACTTTTAATTTCGATTGATCTCTAAAATATTTTTTAGATTCTTCGAACGTTAAATGAATTTCGTTCGCTTTCTTTTCAAGCATTCTGTTTGCAACGCCGGGATAACTGTTCTGCTCAAGCAGAATCACTTTTGCGCCGAGAACCGATGCCGCCCAAATGACGGGACCGGATACATATGCGCCGCTTCCGACTGCAACGCGCGGCTTGAACGAGAAACAAATCCCCAGCGATTGTATCGCGGAGACAAAAAGTTTTATTGGGAAAAGAAGATTGCCCAGATTCAGTTTTCTGGAAAAGCCGCTGATCCAGATTGACTTGAAATCAAATTTGTATTCGGGAACGACACGCGATTCAATTTTGCTGTTTGCGCCGACGAACAAAATTTCTGCCTCCGGTTTCATAATTTGAATCTGCTGTGCAACGGCAAGCGCGGGATACAAATGTCCGCCCGTTCCGCCGCCCGCAAATACAAAACGATATGGAGTTTTACTTGTCATCCTACCTGCGCAATTTTTAATTCTGTTGTTTTAACTGTTTGTCGTCCAACATTCACAATTATTCCAATCGATACCGCAAAAAGGATAATTGAAGTACCGCCAAAACTTATGAACGGAAGCGTGATGCCGGTCGTAGGAAGCAAACCGGTTACCACCCCAGCATTTATAAATGCGCTTACAATAATGTTGAATCCCAAACCAAGAACGAGAAGCTGACCGAATCTGTCTTGAGCTTTCTTTGCAATTATAAGACAAGTGAGAAATAAAACGAGATACAAAAACAAAATCGTCACGGCGCCAACAAATCCCATCTGCTCGCCGAGAATTGAAAAAATAAAATCGCCATACGATTCGGGTAGAAATAAATCGCTTTGCCTGCTGTGTCCTAGTCCTACGCCTAAAAGTCCGCCGCTGCCCAATGCAATTTTTGCCTGTTTAACTTGAATGTTTATGTCGCCGCCGTTAATCAAACTTTCTATAAAAGTGATTACCCTTTCGCGGGAGTGCTTAAACAACATAATTGCAGCGCTCATCACAAAACCCGCTGAAAAAATTATTCCGAAGATGTGTCTCAATCTCGCGCCGCCTGCAAACAAAAGAGCAAAACCGGTTATTGCAATAATCAAACTTGTGCTCACGTTCGGCTGAATCAAAACCAGCCCGCTTATTATTCCAATCCATATCAGGGGAAACTTGAAGCCTTTATTGAAATCTTTCAGGTCGTCGCCCATTTTTTCCATCATCATTGCCAGGTGCATAATCAAGAAAACTTTTGCAGCTTCCGAAGGTTGAAACTGGAAGAATCCGAGATCGATCCATCTTGAAGCGCCTTTTACTTTCGGCGCGAACAAAAACGTTAACACTAAAACCGCGATGATGAAGAACATAAGTTTTTTGCTGTGATCGCGGTATTTATCATAAGGAATCAGTGAACAAACAATCATTGCAACAATTGCTGCGAGAACTTTCCATAGGTGCGACTTGAATAAGAAATACAAATTGTTGAACCGCGTTAAGCTGTACGTTCCGCTTGCGGTGAATACAATGATTGCGCCAAGCGAAATCATTATCACGACAAGAATGATCAATATTTTAACAAGAGTATTCATTAAGCTAATTTGTTAACCGCTTCTTTAAAAACTTTGCCGCGATGTTCGTAATTGTCGAACATATCGAAACTTGCGCAAGCCGGAGACAGCAAAACTATTGTTCCCTTCTCTGCTTCTTTTCTTCCCGCCGTCACACAACTTTCCATCGAGTCTTTGAACTCGGTAGGAACAATTGTGTGAAAGTAATCGTAAACTTTTTGTGCCGAGGAGCCGATCGCGTAGATTTTCTTCACGTTTTTTTTAACCAAATCTTTCAGGCGGTCGTAATCGTTTCCTTTGTCTTTTCCGCCGAGAATCAAATACAAAGGTTTGTCAAAACTTCTTAGCGCGTACCAAACCGAATCAACGTTTGTCGCTTTGGAATCGTTAACGAATTCGACTCCATCAAGCTCGCGAACAAATTCGAGACGATGTTCTACACCCTGAAATGACGAAAACGCTTCTCGTATTTTTTGATTCGGTATGTGCAGAAGTTTTGCAACGGCAAGCACAGCAAGAGCATTCGCTAAATTATGTTCGCCTTTAATGTACAAGTCTGTACCCGATGCAACTTCTTCAACTGTTCCAGACCACGCAAAGAACAACTTGCCTTCTTTATAAAAGGCGCCGGCTGGTAATTCGTCTTTCAAGGAGAAGGCAAGTCTCTGAACTTTTTTGTTCTTCAAATTTGCACTGATGTACTGATCGTCTGCGTTATATATGAAATAATCTTCTTCATTTTGATTTGCTGCGACTTTCAGTTTCGATTCGATGTACTCGTCAAAATTATTATGATACCGGTCGAGATGATCCGGCGTGATATTCAGTATCAATGCAAAGCGCGGTTTGAATCCATCAATATGATCCAATTGAAAACTGGAAGTCTCAAGCGCAACGTACTCGTTTTCATTCACCAATGGAGCGGTTTCAGAAAAAGCATCGCCGATATTTCCCGCCGCGAAAGTTTTAATTCCAGCCAAGTTAAGCGTGTACGCCATCAGAGTAGTCGTTGTTGTCTTTCCGTTTGTTCCTGTGATCGAAATAACTTCGCCTTTGCAGAACCACGAAGCAAATTCGACTTCGCTGAAAATCTTAATTTTCTTTTCGATTGCTTTCAAAAGAACAGGTGAATCGCTGGGAACGCCGGGACTTGTAACAATGAAATGGCAATCGTAAACTTTTTCCGAATGAGCGCCGCACTCGTAAGCAATTCCTTCGGCTTCAAAAACCGAAACTGATTTTCCGAGTTTGTCTATTGGACTGCTGTCGCTCACAAACGGAACGGCTCCAAATTGTTTAGCAAGTTTCGCCGCGCCGATTCCGCTTCTAACTGCGCCAATGATCGATATTTTTTTCCCGCGTATATCCATTACCTTATCTTGAACGATGCCAAACTGATTATTGCCAAAATTATTGTGATGATGTAAAACCGGATTACAATTTTCGGTTCCGCCCAATCCAATTGTTCAAAGTGATGATGAATAGGCGCCATCTTGAAAACGCGGCGTCCTTCACCGTATTTTTTCTTCGTGTATTTGAAATAAAGCCGTTGAATGATAACCGAAAGAGTTTCGACAAAATAAATTCCGCCGAGAATTGGAATAAGCAAATCTTTCTTGATCAATATCATCATAACGCCGAAAGCTCCGCCGAGTGCGAGCGAGCCGGTGTCTCCCATGAAAACTTGAGCGGGATAAAAATTGAACCATAAGAATCCGAGTCCAGCACCGATCAATGCAGCAATAAAAACCGTCAACTCTCCCGATCCCGGCAGATACATGATGTTCAGGTAATCTGCGTAGATCACGTTTCCGCTGATGTAGCTAATAATTGCCAGCGCCAGCATCACAATTATAATTGTTCCAATGGCAAGGCCGTCTAGTCCATCAGTAAGATTGACAGCGTTGGAAATTGCGGTGATGATAAACACGACCCACGGAATATAGAGATACGAAAAATCCCAATTCAAATTTTTGAAGAACGGCAATGTTGTTTGCGTATTGAACTGCGCAAACTCCGGCAAGAAATAAATTGCAAGACCAACAACCAATCCAACAAAAATTTGACCGATTAATTTGTATCGCGCAATTAATCCTTTGGGAAGTTTTTTAACTACTTTTAAGTAATCGTCAAGAAATCCGACAGCGCCCAAAAAAATCGTTCCGAACAAGACAAGGATTATGTATGTGCTTTTTATATTGCTCCATAATAGAACGGGTACTACAACCGAAAATAAAATTATCAATCCGCCCATTGTTGGAGTGCCTGCTTTTTTCTTGTGCGTCGTTGGTCCGTCGTCGCGTATCGGCTGATCAACTTGCTGCTTTTTTAATCTATCAATGATTTTCGGTCCGATGTAAAGAGACATTACAAGCGCAGTAATTGCCGCGAGCGCCGACCGAAAAGTTAGAAACCGGAATATGTCGAATCCCGGCGGACTAAAACGTTGATTTATCCAATCAAAGAGATAGTAAAACATTATTCAAACCTTGTCTCCAAAATGTTAACGAATTCTTCCATCTTCATTCCGCGCGATCCTTTAACAAGAATCACGGAATCTTCTATCTCTTCATATTTCAAATAGAGCGATAAAGCTTCGCGAAGATGGAAATGAATTGATCTTACTTTCATCTTTCTTAATTCTTTGTGCAGATTTTTCATCATTGCGCCGACAGTAAGCACAGTGATGTTTTTGCTCGGCGAAAAATTTCTGGCTAACGAAGCGTGAAGCTTTGCCGATTGACCGCCCAGCTCGAACATATCTCCAAGTACAAACAATTTTTTCTTAAACGTTTTAACTTTTTGAACCAGATCGATCGCAGATTCCGTCGATGCCGGACTCGCGTTGTATGTGTCGTCGATTACAACTGCGTGTTTGAATTTTTTCACTTCAAGCCTCCCGTGAACCGATTTTAATTTCTTAGAACCGTTAACGATTTGCTTTGGTGTTAATCCCAACTCTATTGCCACAGCCGATGAAGTCAGAAAATTTTTTGCATTCGATTCTCCATAAACCGGAAGAATTGTCTCAAACTTCTTGCCGTTACGAATTTCAATTTTTGTTCTGCCGTCGTTCGTAAAGCCCAAAATTTTCCCTTTAACATCTGCAGAACCTTTGAATCCAAACGTAATTTTGTCTTTATATTTTTTGGTTCGGGCGCTAATTATCGGGTCGTCACCGTTCACCAGAATTTTTCCGCCGTGATTTTTCGTCACTGCAAACAAAGCAGATTTTTCCTTGTACACGCCTTCGCGGTTTTTCAAAAATTCCAGGTGAGAATCACCAATGTTGGTTATCAGCGCATAATCCGGCTGCGAAATTGCCGCCGAGTATGCTATCTCGCCGAAATGATTTGTCCCTTGTTCAAGAACCAGCGCTTCACATTTTTCATCGGAACTTAATATTGTAAGCGGAACGCCAATATGATTGTTGTTGTTCGCTTCGGTTTTGACTACGGAATATTTTTCGCCTAGAATAGTTGCTATCATTTCCTTCACAGTAGTTTTACCGTTACTGCCAGTAATTGAAATTACTTTTGCGTTCAATTTATTTCGCCATGTCTTGGCAATTTCTCCGAATGCTTTCGTCGTGTCGCTTACCGTTACGACAGGTATGTTCAGCGAATCAAATCTTTTAAACTTCTTTACATCAATTACTATTGCACTCGCACCGTTTTTAACCGCGCCAAAAACAAATTCGTGTCCGTCAAATTTTTCTCCCTTTATCGCTACGAACAAACATCCTCTCTTTACTTTTCTTGAATCGATTACAACCGAAGAAACGGGGTGGTATCCGTCGGGATTATAAATCACCGCGCTTGGAATGTTGAACAAATCTTCAATTGTAATTTTTATCTTGCCCATTCTGCCAAATATTTTTGTGCAATCTCTTTATCTGAAAAATGCTTTCGTACTCCGTTTACTTCTTGGTAGTTCTCGTGTCCCTTGCCTGCGATTAAAATCACGGCATTGTCTTCGCTTTCAAAAACTGCAGATCGAATTGCTTCTTCGCGGTTTTCGATAACACGGTAATTATTGGTTTTGATGCCTTTCAGAATTTCATCGATAATTTGAAAAGGGTCTTCCGTGCGCGGATTATCCGACGTTACGTAAACACGATCACTCATCGATGCAGCAATATTTCCCATCACGGGACGTTTTGTTGCGTCGCGGTCGCCGCCGCATCCGAACACCGTGTAAACCGGTCGATCTTTTTTAACTATGTGATGAACTGCTCTTAACGCCTGCAGCAGCGAATCCGATGTATGAGAATAATCAACAATCACTTTTTTATTTTTTTCGGAAACAACTTCAAACCTTCCCGGAACTTGCGGGGTTGTTTGGATTCCCTTGATCGCAGTGTCGGCATCGATTCCGCTGACGATTGCGGTAACGAAAGCCGCTGAAGCATTGTAAGCATTAAAATGCCCAACCAAACTTGTCGTTAAATGATAATCTTCGCCGATGTAATTAAGAATGAAACTTGTTCCGTCGAGTGTGAATTCAATGTTGCTTAGAACAAAATCGCCAATTGAAACCGAACCGTAAGAATATTTTTTCGCTTTGGAATCTTTGATAATTGACTTTGAACTCGGGTCGTCGGCATTGAAAATAATTTTTCCACTCGGAGGAATCATATCGAACAAAATCTTTTTTGATTCGAGATAATGATCGAATGTTTTATGATAGTCCATGTGATCGGAAGTAATGTTGGTAAAGATTCCGGCGCCGAAATTCAGGTAATCAACTCTGTTCAGGCGTAATGCGTGAGACGAAACTTCCATCACGCAGTGAGTGCATCCTTCCGAAACCATCTGCGAAAGCAGCGCATTAATTTCATTTGCCTGCGGTGTCGTCAATAAAGTTTTGACTTCACGTTCGCCGATATAATTTGCAATCGTACCGATCAATCCGGTCTTGAATCCGGCTTGCTGAAAAACATTCTTCATGTAAAACGCTGTAGTTGTTTTTCCTTTTGTTCCTGAAATTCCAACGAGCATAAGTTTTTTGGATGGTTCACCGTAAAAAATGTTGGACATTTCTGCCAAGGATTTTCTGCTGTCACTTACAACAATCTTCACGCAACGGGCATGAGCAAATATTTGATCGGGCACTGCATCTGCTTTTTGCAGAACAACGCCGCTTGCGCCTTGATTAATTACATCCTGAATAAATTTATGTCCGTCTGTTTTGAAACCTTCGATTGCAAAAAAGAGCGAGTTCTTGCCGGCAATTCTCGAGTCAATTGTAATGCTGGTAATCTCCTTCAACTCAGCATTTCCAATTACCTGAATGGCTTTAACCTTATTTAGCAGCTCGCTTAACTTCATCAGTTTGAACTCGTCAATGATTTTTTGATAGACTGCTCACACTTGAGAACGCAGACGGAACCTTGTGTTATCTGTGAACCCGGTTCCAGGCTTTGCCAAACAACTTTTCCGATTCCATTAATTCTGTACTGCACTCCCAGTTGATTAAGCAACGCAACAGCATCTCTTACAGATTGGTTGACCAGGTTCGGTACAACATTTTTATTCCCATCTATCGAGAATCGTTGATGAAAACTTTCCGTTTTTTTCTCGGGTGCATCTTGATACGATCTTGCGACAGACTTCGGTGCGGTTTTCAAATCAGCCATTAGTTGGTCAACGAGATTTTGTTTCCTTTCAATTTTTTTTCTGTTCGGTGCTAGATTCAAGTCCGCTTGCAGCATTCGTTTTGCTACTTCATGAAAAATCGGCGCTGAAACCAATCCGCCGTACTGACCAATTTTAGGTGCGCTAACTTCGATCAAGCAAACTATCTGCGGATGATCGGCAGGAAAAAATCCGACGAATGTTGAGTTGTGCTGACTCCCGGAATAATTATTGTTGACCAATCGTTGTGAAGTTCCGGTTTTACCGCCGACTAAAACGTTATCAAGCTGCGCCTCTTTACCGGTGCCGTTTTCTACAACTCCAACCATAAGTTTCTTAAGTTCATCTGAAGTTTGTTGACTGATGACGGTTCTAATTTTTTCGGTTTGTCCTTCAAAAATTGTTTTGCCGTTGTTGTCGGTAATCGATTTCACAACATACGGCTTTAACAATGTCCCGCCGTTTATTACCGCGCAGTAGGCTGTGATCAGCTGCAGCGGTGTCACTGCAACTTCATAACCAAACGACATAAATGCTTTTGATATAGCAGAAAAGTTTGCCGGATTTTTCAAAAAACCGTCAGCTTCACCGGGTAAGTCAACTGCTGTTGCATTACTAAATCCAAAATCTCTCAAATATTTATAAAGCATCTCGTCAGGAATTCTCGCGGAAAGTTTTGCCATTCCGATGTTGCTCGATTGCTCTAAAACTTCGCGCACAGTCAGCTTATCGTGTTTATGTGTATCGAGTATCGGAACATTTTTTAATCTGTACGTTCCGTTTTCGGTATCGATGACTTCGTTTTCTTTCACCAAATTATTTTCGAACAGGATCGACATCACCATTGGTTTCATTGTTGAACCCGGTTCATATGTATCGGTGATTGCCCTGTCTTTCCTCGCTTCTGCCGGAAACAAATCGTAATTAGCCGGATCATAGTCCGGTGAATTTGCCAAAGCATAAATTTCACCCGTGTTCGGATTCATTATGATGCCAACTGCTGATACGCCTCCGTATTTCTGCTGACCGGCTGCAAGTTCTTCTTCTAAAATTTTTTGGTATGTCTTATTAATGGTGAGTGTTACCGTATTTCCGGGTATCGGCGCTTGAGATTGTTTTTCATCTACCGACAAAATTCTTCCCATCACGTCGCGCTCGTAAACATAATTACCATCAATGCCGGTTAAGTTTTTATCGTAAATTTTTTCAATCCCTTCTATTCCCTTCATATCGTTCTTGTTAACAAACCCAAGCACGTGAGAGGCAAGACTGCCGTACGGATAAACTCTGGTGAAGTCTTCTTGCGAGAATAATCCGTCAACAACAACTTTTCGCAATTCCAAAGCTTTATCCATGCTTATTTTTTTCTCGAGACAAACGTTATTAACGCCCTCGTCAATTAATTTCTTATAAAATTCTTTAGGTTTACCAAACACTTTTGAAAACGCTGAAGATATTTCACTTACCTTTTGTTGAGTCATCATTCTTCTATCTGCGTAAAACGAAATATTGTCTCGCGTGTAACTTAGAACCTCACCGTTACAGTCTTTAATTATCCCGCGTTCGGCTTTCACAGTTTGCGGTTTGTTCTGCTGACGTTCAGCTACCAGAGAAAAATACTCGTGGTTTGTAATCTGAATCGTAAACAGTTTTGCAACCAGCAAAAGAAACATCAGCAATAATCCGGCAGTCATTATAAGTGCGCGCGAGTTAATCATATTTATCGTTTACAAGTTTTTCAATTTGCTTTATCTGTTCTTTTGAAACTTGAATTGCATCCAGATTATCATTGGGTCTTACCATTCCCAACGAATCTTGAGCAAACTTCACAATTCTATCTTCCGATGTCAGCTTTTGAATTTCCACAACTTTAGCTTCAATTCTATTTCTTCTTTCGTTAAGAACTTGCTGTTTGTAAATTTTTTCTTTGTTAATTCTTTTAATTTCCGTCAGGGTAACGACGTACGTAAACAACAGTAACGCTACAGCAACAACTATCACTATAAAATTCTTTAATGATGATACTTTCATTTGTCATACTCTTTCGGCAACGCGCAGTTTTGCGCTCCTCGATCGTTTATTCAAAATTATTTCTTCGTTCGATGGAACTATTGGTTTATGTGTTATCAATTTCAAACGTTGTTTCTTCCCGCAAATACAAATCGGTGTTCCCGGCGGACAAACACACGTTAACGTTTCATATTTGAATTTTTCTTTCACAATCCGGTCTTCTAGAGAGTGATAAGATAAAAGAACAATTCTTCCTCCTGCCTTTAGCAGAGGTATAGATCTATCCAGAAAAACTTTCAAATCTTCCAGTTCATTGTTCACATATATTCTGAGGGCTTGAAATATTCGTGACAATGATTTGGTCAGATATCTTTGAGGTGTTATAGTTTCAACGATACTTCTAAGCTGAGAAGTGCGCAAGATTTTTTCTTTTTGTCTGGCTTCAATTATTTTCTTTGCGATCAGCTTCGAATTTTTTTCTTCCCCATATTCAAACAAAATATTGGCAATCTCGTCTTGTGAAAAACCGTTCAAGACATCTGCGGCTGATAACCCTTCGTTTTTATTCATCCTGAGATCAAGTAGAGTGTCTTCTCGGAACGTGAATCCCGAATCAGCATTATCTAACTGATATGAAGAAACTCCCAAGTCTGCGAAGATGCCGTCAAATTCTTCAATGAACTCAATTTTTGATATTGAATTAATATTTGTGAAACTGGTGTGATAGATTGAAAATCTAGTATCGGGTTCGAATCTGTTTTTACAATATTCAAATGCTGATTGGTCTTTGTCTGTTGCAATCAGTTTGCCCTTTATATTTAATCTGTTTAGAATCTCTTGTGAATGACCGCCAAATCCTACCGTGCCGTCAAAGTAGCATCCGTCTTCCTTTGTAACCAAATACTCAATACTTTCCTTAAGTAAAACTGGTACATGAAAAATCATTTCTGTTTTTTCTGCATTATAGATTTTGCTATTTCTGCAAATGGTTTTACGTTTTCTTTCTTGTGCAACTCATAAATCTCCGGATTCCAAATTTCAATCTTTTTGTTTTGACCAAGAATAAATACTTCTCTTTCTATTCCGGCAAACTCTAAAAGATTTTTGGGAACAAGTAATCTTGATTGAGAATCAAGTTTGTCTTCGGCAGCTAATTCAAACAACATCCTTTTGAATGCAGCTTCATCAGGATCAAAATCATCGAGTTGATTTATGCGGGTTAGAACTTCTTCCTTCCAAAAATCTTGAGGATAAACATCAATGCATTGGACAATTCCGCGCGTCATCACAAACGTATCATTAGCTTCTTGAGTAACATATTTTTTGAATCTGGCGGGAATGCTTATTCTGCCTTTTACATCTACAGAGTATTTGAAACTACCGATAAACATTAATAGAATCCTCTTTTGGGAAAATTAAACACAATTACCCACTTGATTGCAAAATAATGGTTTTTATATGGGATTGTCAAGGTTTTTTTATGACAAAATTCCAAAAAAATGCTCTTGAGCAAACAATTGAAGGCAGTTAGAATTAAATGATAGGAAATACTATTGATCTGTGGAAAGATTAGAGCCACCTGGGAGACTTGAACTCCCGACCCGCGCATTACGAATGCGCTGCTCTACCAACTGAGCTAAGGTGGCTTATGAAATTGTTATCTCAATTTCTTTTTGTGTCTGTTCTTTCTCAAGCGTTTTTTTCGCTTGTGAGTTGCCATTTTATGGCGTTTTCTTTTTCTACCACAGGGCATTTGTTTCTCCTTCTAATGTGACTTAATTAAATCTTTGGCTTTCTGTCCAATCTCGTTAGTTGAATCAATTTCAATTGCTTTCTGCAAATATTTGATAGCGATGGCTCTATTGCCGGCAGTCATATTTACAATCCCCAAATTCAGATTTCCTATTTGATGTTTCGGTTGAATCTTTATTGCGCGTTCCATCGAATTAATTGCTTCCTGGTTTTTGCCGGTCTCGTAGTAACAAACTCCCATATCTACCCACACGTCTGCATTCTTAGGATCCATTTTCAAGTATTTCTGGTATTCTTCTATGGCTCTGGTTTTCAATCCCGAATCGTTTAACAAATGAGCCAACTGCAATTCCAGCTCTTTGTTATTGGGATCATTTTTGACTTTCTCTTCTAGCGTATTAATTTGTTCTAAACTACTAAGATCAACACCGGAGTGCGGATTGTTGTTATTATTGTTACTGAAGTCTTGAGTCTGGGTGACAACGGGCTGATCAAAAACTCCCGATGCGTACAAAATTAATCCACCGACAAGAATCAAAACAAAAAGTAAATAGAACAACTTAGTTTTGGAAACTTCTTTTGGTTTTGCCTCAACATCCTTTTGATTAGCGTTTTTTTGTTTTTTATTCTTCTCAGAAAATTTCGACTTAGCACCGCTGTCTTTCTTCTTTTCAACTACATTTTCAATCTCATCTTGCTTATTTGTCGAAATCAATGGGGCGCCGCAACTTGCACAAAAAACCGCATTTGCTAAATTCATTTCCCCGCAAACATTGCACTTCACTTCGTTCATTCTGTTATCGTCTTTTCTTCTTTATTCACTAGAATTGTTTTCTTTCATACCTGAATCGACAGCATCCTTGAAATCTTTTGAGAACTTAAATACAGGAACATAATGTTCGCCAACATAAACCTTCTCACCGGTTCTTGGGTTTCTAGCATAACGGGCCTTTTTCTTTTTAACACGATAGCTTCCAAATCCACGAATTTCGATGCCCCTGCCTTCTCGTAGCGCATGAATTACCGTTGTCAAGAATCCTTCAACAATAGCTTCGGTCTCCAGTTTAGTCAGTCCGGTTCCAATGGCTATTTTTTCGACTATGTCAGCCTTCGTCATCCTAACCTCAAATATTTAAGTAAGTTACAGAATTTAGCGGGGCTAAAGTTATTAAAAACTATAATAAAAACAAAAAAAACAGCGTATTAACATTTCAAAAAGTCAAACCGGTCTCATCTTTCTTTGCTGTCTCACTTTCATACAAATCGGGCCGGAATGTAAAACGAAAAAGTTGCAATTCAAGAAAAATTACGTGTTTTGGTGTGGTATAATGTTTGTTTTCATAAAGCCATGAAATCAAAGGAATTGAAATGACACTCGTACCAATCATCTATACAAGTTTAATCATCTTTTCAGTACTGCTTTTTTCTGTGATCATAATTTCATACTTGTCTTTCAAGATTAGATCAAGGAACAGAAAAAATTTACCTTCCGAAAGAATCGCATTGACAAATAGCATGAACATTTCAAGACCTATTGCTTTGAGCGTTCCTAAATTGAATGTGAATCCGCCGCCAGCACATTCTCACTACAACAATAAACCTAAATACAACGACCAAGTAATTATGAACGAGAGAAAGGTCAGAAAAAATAGTCTTTCTTACACCCAATCGACCAATCGAAAAGATTCCTTCAACAAGAATGAAGAAAGCCGACCGCACAGACATAATGAAAGGACCAGTTTAAGAGCAACCCGTCTTGAAATAATGAATGAGTCTAATTCGTTTAGAAAAACATCGGAGTTGCATAGCGAGTCAAATCATCAGAGCTACGACCGAGACAAAATGGTTGAAGCCAATCTATTCAGTTATTATGACAATGACACTGAATCGGATTTTGTTTTGATGGATACAACTCTTCTTCGTCAGGCACAGTAATCTAATTTCAACCGAAACAAGTTTACGCATCATTGTTGAGAAGGTGATTATTTCCTATTTTAAATTATGGAATTAGTACCGCTCATATATACAATTCTAAAGGTTGTGGCAGTTCTAGCAATTGCGACACTAATCATATCATATATTTCTTTCCGCAATAAACTCAAGAATGGAACTCTGGATCAACCTGCTTCAAATAACGAACAAAGAAATATATCACCAGTTGTCGTTCCGTCAATTAGGAAAGTTCTAAACAACGACGAGCTTTTATCCGAACCGGTAATGAAAAAAGTTGTTGCGGAAGAAAGTCCTAGACCAAAAGAACATCTTAGAAAAGAATCATCAAAAGAGAAATCAACTTCTAGGAAAACCAAGACCGGAAAAACCAGTCATTCAAAAAGATTGCAGATAATCAAAGAACTTCAGCCGATTAAGAACAAAGAAACCGAATCAAAAGAAGAATTGCAACCTACACAAAAAACAGGTGAATCATTAAAGTCGC
Source organism: Bacteroidota bacterium (assembly GCA_021820065.1). Taxonomy (GTDB): domain Bacteria; phylum Bacteroidota; class Ignavibacteria; order Ignavibacteriales; family Melioribacteraceae; genus Fen-1258. The sequence continues at coordinate 53,172 of JAKAEE010000008.1, forward strand.
TCGATGAGGATATCATCAGCAAATATGATGAACAAGATGAAAATGGTTTTCATGTTTTAAGTGTAAATGATCGAAAGGATAAACACACCAAGTGAACCGTCTTGAAACCACCAGGAATACCGGAAATATTTTTTACATAAAGAATATGGTATGCAACCGATGCATTAAAGTTGTTAAAGATGAGTTAACCAAATTAAAAGTAAACGTGCGAAATATTTCTTTGGGTGAAGTGGAAACTGCCCTGCCATTAAGCAAACTGCCTCTTAAGGCAATCAAAGAAGCGTTGGAAAAAAACGGCTTCGAGTTGATTGAAGACAAGAAAGTAAAAGTGATAGAGAAAATTAAGAGCTTTATCATCAAAACGATTTATGAAAAAGAAACTCTTCTTAGCGAAAACGTTAAGTTTTCAACTTTGCTCGAAAAAGAACTTGGATTAGAGTATCACTACCTAAGCAATTTATTTTCTTCACAGGAAAGTATCACAATAGAGCAATATATTATTCTTCAAAAAATTGAACGCGCTAAAGAGCTGCTTAAATACGGTGAGCTAACATTAAGCGAGATTGCATATAAACTTGGTTACAGCAGTGTGCAGCATTTATCCAATCAATTTCACAAAGTGACTGGATTTTCGGCTAGTCAATTCAAGAACCTTACAAATAACATGCGTAAATCTCTCGACAAAGTCGGCTAACTTATTCCCTTTCCATTCTGCATCATAAAATTGTGTAACATTATTTCATGAAATTGTAACGCACTTTAAGATTTGCATATTTAATTTTGATTAACAAATAAACATGGAGAAGTTATGACGGCTAAGAATTATAAAATAAAAGGCATGACTTGCATGCACTGTGTGATGGCTGTAAAGAAAGAATTATCAAAAGTTGGGTTAGAATCTTTTGAAGTTGAAATCGGATCGGCAAAAGTAAAGTACGACGAATCGAAGGTAGATTCTAAAATGGTTGACAGCGCAATTATTGAAGCAGGCTACCAAATTGAAGAAGTGAGCGATGAAAAGTTATAATATTCCAGTAGAGGGAATGACATGCGCTAGCTGTGTAAGACGGGTCGAAAAAGTCATAAGCAAATTTGAAGGAGTTAAAAACGTCAGCGTGAATCTTGCAACTGAGCACGTAACGTTCGAGACCGATAACGATTTCACCGAACTTGATGCAATAGCAAATGCAGTTCAAGATTACGGTTACAAGTTGGATATTGATGCAATCGCAAATCAGAAATCTGAAAAAACCGGAATTGATTCAACCGATAATCAAAAAGATGAATACTTCGATTTGCTGAAAAAGGATTTCGTTCTTGCTGTTGTGTTTACAGTGCCGATTTTTTTGGTAAGCATGCTTTACGAATTCGATTTCTTCAAAAATTTCTGGCCGTTTACAGCAGACTACACTCACAAGATTCTGCTGATACTTACAACGCCGATTGTTTTTATCAGCGGTAAAAGATTCTACAAAGTATTTTGGACAAACTTAAAACATTTTTCTGCCGAGATGAATTCGTTGGTTGCAATAGGAACCGGCGCCGCTTATGTATACAGCACACTAGCGACTCTTTTCCCCGATTCAATTTCAATACATGGCGAACTTCCACATGTGTACTTCGAAACAGTCGGTGTGATAATAACTTTGATTCTGATGGGCAAATTGCTAGAGCACCAGGCGAAACGAAAAACCAATTCGGCAATAAAAAAATTGATGGAGCTCAAACCGAAAACAGCTAGGGTGTTAATCAACAATGCGGAAAAAGAAATCAGCATTTCGGAATTGAGAAAAGATCTCGTCGTTGTAATTAAGCCGGGCGAAAAAATTCCGGCTGATGGAATAATCGTTTGGGGAAATTCTGCTGTTGATGAATCGATGATCACAGGTGAAAGCATACCGGTTGAAAAAGCTGTCGGTTCAAAAATCATCGGCGGCACTATTAATAAGAACGGCACTTTTAATTTCAAAGTAACTGAAGTCGGAGATAATTCCATACTCGGACAAATAATTCGACTGGTCGAACAAGCGCAGGCAACCAAACCGCCGATTCAAAAACTCGTCGATAAAATTGCCGGGATATTCGTCCCTGTGGTGATTGGAATCGCGTTCATTACATTTATCGTATGGTTATTCGTTGGGCAGCAAAACGTATTCACCACAGCGTTAATTAATTTTGTCGCCGTATTAATTATCGCGTGTCCGTGCGCGCTTGGTCTTGCAACGCCGACAGCAATAATTGTAGGAACCGGACTTGGCGCTTCGAATGGAATTTTAATTCGCAATGGAGAAAGCTTAGAACTCGCACAAAAAATCTCCACAGTCATTTTCGATAAAACCGGAACGATCACCGAAGGCAAACCCGATGTTTCTGATATCAGAACAAATAATATTGCGGAAGATGATCTAATCCAATTGGCTGCTTCGCTGGAATCAAAATCGGAACATCCGCTTGCCTCGGCAATTTTAGAAAAAGCAAAATCAAAAAATATTTCTTTGATGCAGCCGGATTCGTTTCAAAGCTTGAGCGGCTTCGGACTTACAGGCATTGTCAATAGTAAAACAGTAGTGATCGGCAGATTTGATTTGATGAAAGAATATTCGATTAAAACCGACTCAATGGAAAAATTATTTAGAGAGTTAACGAACAACGGCAGCACCGTTATCTGCATTGGTGTTGAGGGCAATTTAGTTGGTCTTTTCGCCATCGAAGACAAATTAAAGAATACTTCAACCGATGCGGTCCAAGAATTGAATCGACTCGGAATAAAAACCGTTATGCTGACTGGTGACAATTCTAAGATCGCGGAAATTATTGCGCAGAAGATCGGTATAACGGAATTCAAGTCGGAAGTTTTGCCGGATGAAAAAGCAAACGTAGTAAAAGAGTATCAATCAAAAGGAAACGTTGTTGCAATGGTTGGGGACGGAATAAACGATTCACCGGCGCTTGCACAAGCCGACGTTGGTATTGCAATTGGAACAGGTACCGATGTTGCAATTGAAACTGCTCAAATAACTTTAGTGCAAGGAAATTTACGTTCGGTTGCAAAAGCCGTGAACCTTTCAAAGCACACAATAAAAACCATCAAACAAAATTTATTCTGGGCATTTATTTATAACACAATCGGAATTCCGCTTGCAGCACTTGGAATGCTGAATCCTATGATTGGCGCGCTGGCTATGTCGCTCAGTTCGGTTTCGGTTGTAACCAATTCCTTACGGTTGAAGAGAGCAAAAATTTGACGGACCATGCCGAGAAAATTATTTTCTCGGCAGCCGCTCCAAATAAGAACTAGTGCTCAACACTGCAAACTTATCTTTTTGTTTTAGTTCGCCAAGTGATTCACAATTCAAGTAACTCATTGCACTTTTCAATCCGTCGCTAATCGCGTTGATAACACTTTTAACCGCGCCTTTATAAGGCACCATCGTTTCTTCCCCTTCGATAAACTCACCTTTCATTTTTACACCGAACGATGCGGAACCGCGATATTTTTTCCAAAGTTGATCGGCATATTTTATTACTTCGCCCGGAGTTTCTTTTGTTCCGGCTAACATTCTTCCAAGCATCACTGCATCAGCGCCGGCGGAAAGCGCTTTCGTTACATCTCCTGCACTTTTAATTCCGCCGTCTGCAATCAATTCGATTTTCAGTTTCTGATCTTCACGTGTGAAGTAACAATCTATTAAAGAAGAGACTTGCCCGATTCCAATTCCGGTTTGGATTGAAGTTGTGCAAACGCTTCCGCCGCCTATTCCGATTCGCACTGCATCTGCACCGGCATCAACAAGTCGTTTCAATGTTCCGCCGTGCGCAATATTTCCAACAATCACTTTCACCTTGTATTTCTTTTTGATCTCTTCGCATTTGTTCAGCACATGTGCATTGTTCGCATTAGCCGTGTCAATACAAACGATCAAATTGTTCGAAGCAATTTTTTCCAGCAACAAATCGTCAGCAGTTAAACTCACTGAAACTGCCTGAACACCTTCCACAACATTTCCGTTTGAAAAAAGTTCGGTCAGCGATGAATCGAACCTGTTCACAATTCCAAGACAACCCGAGTTGGACAATTCTTTTGCCATCGCAATCCCGGTAACGGTATCCATCGGACTGGATACGACAGGAACGGCAAGATCGATTCCAAGAAATTTGGATTTGATATTAACTTCGCTTCTCGTTTTAACTCGCGAAATTTCTGTCGGTATCAGACTGACATCGTCATAAGTCAATGATAAAGAGTATTCGTTTAACTCACGTTTGGAAAAGATTCTCATTTCAATCTCCGTTTTTAACAGCATTAATAATGTGGTGCTGATTTTCCAACGAGGAATCTATATAATTTTTTTGTTCAAATCTTCGAATCGAAGAAAATTTCTTTTTATAAATTTTTGCTTCCCTTTTGAGGGCAACTGAAAATGTTTTTTTCTAACTTGCGGCAAATTTAATCTTCGGAAAAATTATGACTGAAACCACTCAACAAAAAATCGGCTGGAAATTCCCGAAAGAATTTTGGCTTGCAAATTTTATGGAACTCTGCGAACGAGCCGCTTACTATGGGTTCTTTATCGTTCTTACACTTTATTTAACTGACTTAGTCGGATTCACCGATACAGAAACCGGCGTTGTTGCCGGAGTATTTTATGCCGGTCTTTATCTTCTTCCGCCGTTTGCCGGGGCTGTGTCAGATAAAATCGGTTTCAAAAACGGACTTATACTTGCTTTCGCGCTTCTTACAATCGGTTATGCTTTGCTTGGAATGTTTCATACAAAAATGCTGGTGCTGTTTTTCCTTTTCATTGTTCTCGTCGGCGGATCGTTTATCAAACCACTAATCACCGGAACGGTTGCCAAGACAACTAACGAAGACAATCGCGCGCGAGGTTATGCGTTGTTCTATTGGGTTGTTAACATCGGCTCGTTCAGCGGCAAAACTCTTGTTCCGTATATTCGTCAAGGCGTAGGCGTTGAGTACGTTAATTTTTTCTCTGCTGGGATGTCTTTGCTTGCAATGTTTTTTGCAATTTTTTTCTACAAACAATCGGACAGATCTTTTGAATCAAAAAAAATCTCAGATGTAATGCTTTCTCTCAAAAAAATTCTTTTCACACCGCGACTTTTATTTCTGATTCTCATCGTTTCCGGTTTTTGGATTATCCAGCAGCAGCTTTATGCAACAATGCCGAAGTATGTCATTCGTTTGCGAGGAGCCGAAGCGCGACCCGAATGGCTGGCAAATATTAACCCGGCGGTTGTTGTTCTTTTCGTTGTACTGGTAACCAACTTAATGAAAAAACGGAAAGCCATTACATCAATGTTCGTCGGTATGATTCTAATGCCGCTTTCGGCTTTTGCAATGTCGTTCAGTCAAACTCTCGAAAGTTTTGCCGGCTCAAATATATCCATCTTCGGTGTGCTGGCATTTCACCCGATAACACTCATGCTTATCATCGGCATTGCGATACAAGGTTTGGCGGAGTGTTTTATCTCGCCGAGATTTTTAGAATATTTTTCTTTTCAAGCGCCGAAAGGTGAAGAAGGTGTTTACCTTGGATTTAGTCACCTGCATTCTTTTATCAGCGCGCTTGTTGGATTTATTATGTCCGGATTTTTACTTGACAAATATTGTCCGGATCCGAAAACACTTCCGGCTGGATTAACCGAAATTCAGAGAGCGGCATATTATACCGATGCGCATTTGATTTGGTATTACTTTTTGGCGATAGGATTTGTAGCCGCTATTGCACTGTTCATTTTCAAGATAGTAACCGAGAGAATTGATAAACGGAACGCTGCACTCAAATAAGTTAATCTTTCAATGTTGCATCCAGCGAATCGGAAATAACAATTTCTTTATGATACGGGAACGAGTGGTTCCCGTTTTTATTTGCGGCAATCACGCGCATTGGAAAAACGCCTTTAACTATCGGAGTGATTTCTACTGAAACAATATTGTTCGTTTTATCGAAACGAAAATCTTTTTCTTCATTGTTAAAAAAGATCTGAATTGTTTTCGGATTGATTCCGATTGAATCACGAAGACTAAACGCAGCGTGCAGTGTGTCGTTTTGAATCCTCAAACTGTCGGGAAGAAAAATAATTTCCGGTCTGCCCGCTCTAAAATATTTTGCCAATCCTCGAAAAATTCCCCATGCTTGAATTTCGTTGAACTCTTCGTTGTTAAGCCGCAGCTCTTCCCAATGACTGGTATGAAAAGCGCATTCGATAAGCACCGCCGGAATGTTTGTTTTTCTAAGAACGGAAAATCCTTCGCCTGGATAAATATTATAATCGGAATAAGTGCCGTCGAACGAGCCGAGCCCGCCGGAGTTTCTCATTACATACGCAAGATCGCGTTCGATGAATTTTGCAATGTCGTGATTACACGGTTCGTATTCGTAGTTCACATCTTTCGCGTGATAATAAGCCGCAGTATAGTCTGTGTAATCGTCTTCCGTTTTGCCGGGCGCGTTATGATGAATGCTTATAAAAATTTCTGCGCCGCTTTTGTTTGCTAATTCGGAACGATCTGCAAGCGGAACGGTTTTATCAACGTCGCGCGAAATGAAAACTTTTGCACCGGCTTCTTCAAGATACTTTTTTAGATTCAGCGCAACGCGAAGGTTTACATCGGCTTCAATAATCTTTCCGTCTCGGCTTTTATTTTTTCTGTCTTCGCCGCCATGACCGGGATCTAAAAATATTTTTCTTCCAGTTAGATACTTCGAATATTCCTTGATTGCATTTTTGCGATCAGCCGGATTTTTCCAATCGGTCGGATATTCATAAAGCGGAATAACCGGCGCCGTTGAGCACGAAACCAGCACTAGCAGAAAAACGAGCGAAAGTAAATTCAAGAAAAATTTTTTATGCATTGATTCCTTTCCAAAGCGAAATGACACTTTGAACAATGATTGAGATTCGGTTCAAATTTATTTGAATGAATGTTCCGGATTGAAAGCGTTAATTCCTTTCCGAATGATTTCAGCTCATCACGCAAAATTTCTTTTGCAGCAACCTGATCTACTTGTTTTAGGAAAATTAATCTAAGCTCAAACCGGTTGTATTCCTTGTAAAGCTTCGACAAAATATAAGCATAAAATTTCAGCTGAGGTAAATAGTCACTCATTCGACTTGCCAACTGCTGCGGCGTAATATTATCTGTTTTGTAATCGACGATGGTCAACCGATCTCTTTCAATTATCAGTTTGTCAATTATTCCGTAGAGATAGTGATCTCCTTCTTCGCAGTAAATCTCAAATTCATTTCGGTAATTTTTGTGAGGAAGAATCGATCTGTAAGTTTCGGAATCATAGTACCGAACGATGTCGTCACGAACCGAGAGCAAAAGTTTATCGCGATCTGATTCCTCGACGGAAATTTCGGCTGTTAATTTCCTTTTAAAAAATTCTGTGAGATCATTCTCATTCAATTCTTCTTTTAACGCTTGATGAATCAATTTCCCGCGAAGCTGTGCGTACGGTTTCAACTCCTCGTCTTCGTTGGAGTTGAATTCGTATTCATTGATCTCTTCCTTCATCAATTTGTAGATCGTTGAATATCCCAACTCGTAAGTAAACTGATACTTTACCGGGCACTGCGAGTACATCGATATTTTTGTTGCCGAAATTATTTCCTTCTTCGGAACGTCGGATATCTTCGAAGTTATGATTACGGGTTTTTTCTTTTGATTGACGACCAGATTTTCTTTTGCCGGAAGATCGACCATTTTGTTTGCAACCGGAACAAAAAGTGAAATACGCTTGGAATAAAAATCGTATTTCTCTCCGGTGAGTTTCATAAACTCGACATTGCCGTTAATTGGAATTGTACCGGGTTTCAATTCACTGTCCAATCCTTCCGCAAATAAATCCATGAACGAGCCGGGTTTTATTTTCTCATTCTTTATCGAACCTGATATAAAAAGATTTTCCTTCGCTCGTGTAGCGGCGACGTACAAAAGCCTTTTGGTTTCCGCCGAATTTTTTCTTTGAATTATATAGTTGTACAAAAGAACAATTGGCGCAGCGGAATATTTGTTGAAGTAGTTTTGATCGAGCGGCACTTTTGTTAGAATGCCGAAGTTCTTATCGAAGCTTATTGACTTTGCCCTTGCGCTGTCTTCCATTGCTTTCTCGTTGCAGCCGAACAGAAAAACATTTTTGAACTCCAATCCTTTGGCTTGGTGAACGGTCAATATTTTAACCGTGTTCTCGTCATGAACGACTTGCGCTTGTCCCTCTTCTTCATATCCCTCGATTGATTCGCGAAGGAAAATCGTAAAGTCGTATAAATTTTTGAAACTCTTCTTCGAAAAATTCCGCGCAAGAGAAAGCAGTTTTTCTATGTTGGCAATTTCTTGCGTTGAATTTCTTTTTGCAGCCGAAACAGACCAGTACCCGCTCTCAATCAAAATCTTTCTGATGAGAGCGTACACATCACCTCCTAAAGCCGCGTTAAAGTTGGATTCAAGAGCTCTGCAGATATCAGCCAGAGTTTTAATCTTGCCGGAAGCGTTGTTCAGTTTTTCATAAAACGTTTTCCCCTCTTCACGCGAGATCAGGTACAATTGCAAATCGGAAACATTGAAGAACGATGAACGAAGTATTCCTGTCAGCGCCGTATCGTTGTCTTTGTTGAGAAGGAACGAGAGGTAATTGTAAATGTCATAAATTGCTTGGCGTTGGAAAAATCCTTTCCCGCCTATTATAGAATATGGAATTCCATGCTGGACAAATGATTTTTCCAGTTCGGCAAATGAGTCGCGTTTGCGGCACAGCACCGCAACGTCTTGAAACTTGTTTGGAGAGTGTTCATCGCCGGAGACGATTTGAAGAATTTTGTTTGCGACCAATTCGCTTTCAGGAATTTCATTATCCAGCGCGATAAGTATTTCAACACTTCCTTTTTCAGTTTCATCTTTGGAACAGATCAAATCGCTGTGAGCAACTTCATTAAAAAAAGGATTGGCGTTCTTAAACAAATTTTTGAAAAGATGATTTGTGAATAGAACGAGCGGTGGCGACATCCTGAAACTGTGCGGCAAATTAAGAAGCTGTCCGCCGCCGGCAGTTGCGCTTATTTCATCTTTTGTCTTGTCAAAAATTTCAGGTTCGGCATTCCTGAACATGTAAATACTTTGCTTCTCATCTCCAACAACAAACAAGTTTCCGCTTTTCAGTCCGTCCAGTATCGGCATAAATATTTCGTACTGAAGTTCGTTCGTGTCCTGATACTCATCAATCATAATGTAGCGGAATTTTCCCGTCAGATAATTTTTCACTTCCGGAATTTGTATGATCTCCTGAGTAAATAACAGAATGTCCTCGAAATCGAGAAAACCTTTTTGTTTTTTCTTTCTAGCGTACATGTCGGCGGTATAACCGAATATTTTGACAAACGATTTTCCGAGTTGAGCTAATTCTTTTTCTGCTGTCGCCGCATTTCCCATCGCAAAGAAAATACTTATCTCTGAAAAGAATGCTTCGGCAGATTCTATCTCTTCCGCCAAATCTTCTCTTTCAAAACTTAAGTAACCGCGGCTGCGAACCTTGCCCTCGGATTTCGTTAGAAACAACCCGGCGATTTCGTTCAGACATTGAATTTTCTCAAGGGAGGTTTTTTGATCGGAATATTTGTGCAGAAGTGCATGTATATTGATTGCATCTGAATTATCGCCCTTCTTAGCGAGAACTCTTTTGTTTATTAATTCAACAACTGACAATCCTTTCTTCAACTCTAATGAAAATATTTCATCAAAAATTTTTTCAAAGGTGCTACGGAAAAATCCGGCAATTTCTTTTTCAGTTTGATTATAGAGCTCATTCTTCAGCCGCGAAATGATACGTCTATGCTGAATTGATTTTTCGAGCTCGGCAGATAAAATTCTTTTCGAACCGAAGAAACGCATTAAGTATTTCAGTTCATCTTTGTAATCGTTGCGTTCAATTAAACCGCCGATTGTTTCTTCGATGCTGAGTTGTATCAACTCGTCTGATGTAGGACGGTCGATCGGGACAAAATTCGCATCGATCCCGGCTTCGGGCGCAAATTCTTTGAGAACGTTTATACAAAATGAATGAATGGTAGAAATGTTTGCAGAAACCAATTGGCGGCGGAACGACTCAAGCCGTTTTCTTTTTTCCGGATTTGCTTCTTCTATAATCCGTTCTTCAATTTCGCCAGCGATTTTTTTGTTCAGTTCTCCGGCGGCTTTATCTGTGAACGTAATCGCGACAACGGAATTCAAATCAACATCTTCATCAAGAATAATTTCTACAAAACGTTTTGATAAGACAAAAGTTTTGCCGGAACCGGCGTTTGCTGTTAATGAAATGTGAGTCTTGCGATCTAACGCTTTTACCTGATGCGGAGTTAATTGAGTCATCATTCCGCCAACGGAAAAGTTAATTGAAACGCAGTGCCTTCTTTCGAGGATTTTTCAATTTGGATTGTGCCGCCGATGCTTTCGATGAAACGTTTCGCTAAACTCAACCCTAAACCCATTCCTCCGGTTTTTGTTGTGAAACTGTCGTCGAATACTTTTTCGATGTTTTCTCGATCTATGCCCACGCCGTCATCTTCAATGTTTATTTTGCAATCGTTTTCTTCCTTTGCGATCGTCACCGATATTTTCTGCGCCTCAGCTTGAATTGAGTTTCTGATCATATTTACAAGTGTGCGTTTTAACTGATCCTGATCAGCATTAATATACACAACGGTTTCCGAAGCAGAAAAGTTTATCGTTTTGTTTTCGTTTGAAAACAAGTTGAGAACTTCACTGATTGAAGCAACTATGTTCACTCTTTCAATATTCAATCTCGGCATGCGCGCAAAATTGGAAAACTCGGAAGCGATGTTTTTCAAGATTTCTATTTGAGCCGCGACAGTTTCGGTAACTTTTTCAAAGATCGAATCGAACTTTGGCGATTTATCTTTGTACGCGGCAATAAGCTGCTGAATAGAAAGTTTCATCGGCGTAAGAGGATTTTTTATTTCATGCGCAACTTGTTTTGCCATTTCCTTCCATGCTGCTTCGCGTTCAAACTGCGCGATGTCCGTTTGACTCTGTTTAATTCTGTTCACCATCTGGTTGAATCCATCCACCAAGTCGCTGATCTCGCTTTTTGTTTGGTAACTTATCTCAACGTTTAAGTCGCCGTTGCTAATAGATTTTGTTGCAGCTGTTAATTTTCTCACCGGTAGAGAAATCTGCTCGGCAAGTAATGTGCTGAACAAAATCAGAAGTAAAACAGCGAGAGAGAAAATTCCGAATAAGAAAAAATCGAGATCAACATCAGAGAATGGGTAAGACACAACATTCATCAGATCGTTAACGCTGATAATATAGTTCGCGCCGTTAATCCCTTCTTTGGTATAGATCGAGTTATACCGAGTTCCGTCAAAATTTTCTTGTTCAAAAATTTTCTGATACTTGCCGACAACACAATTGCGATAGACATCCGAAGAAAGCGTAATCGGGAATAAACCGGTGTTCACAAAATCATTTTGCGGACTGTAAATAAGACTTCCGTTTTCATAGACAGAAAAATTTATTCCCAGGTCGTGAGACGCTTTATCAAAAATCGTTACCGGATTCAATGAAGTTTCGTTGGTGTAGGTGTTTATGTACGTTTCAACCTGACCGGTGAGTTCATTCAGTCTTCTTTGTATCAGCTCGGAATTTTTTTCTTCCGTTAAATTTCTAAAATAGAACGCAATTACAATCAATGGGATGATTGACACGACGAGAAATGCGCCGATCAATCTTGTACGGAACGAGCGAAGCACTCCGCCTAATTGCCGCAACTTAAAAGTTAGGAATATGAACAAGATGATCGCAATGATGAGTGTGTGAATAAAAAATATTTTGAAAAAGTTTGAAAGGTTCCAAGAATATTTTTTCAATTCGAGAGCAATCGCTAAGACTTTATTCCTTCCAGGCGAACTTACTTTTAACGCATACACTAAATTCTCTTCGCCGTTCATCGTCATGTTCAACCAGGCTTCGTTGTAACTGCTGAAATCGGCGTTCAAAATTGATTTCTGATCTTCATCGGACAACGAAACGTCGCCGAACGAACGGACAAGTTCGTTGTCGTGAAAATCAAAAACTCTGAGTTTACTTAAATCCAGCGCGGATGAAATGCCGGATCGCTGCGCAATCAAAAAATCTGGCAAGTACGAAAAGTTGAAATAGTCTTCATCGTAGATAGCTGAAACCACCATGTAGCCGATCAAATTATTGCCTTCTTTTAACGGGGACACGCCAACTAAAGTTATTTCGTCTCCGAAGAGATTAGCTTGCTTGAAAATTTTGGTGCTGTCGGCAGTTCCTTCTAAGTAATTCTCGAAAGGTTCGGTGTAAAACTCTTTGTTGGTCTGGAAACCGCCGACATATTTTTTTTCTGAATTGTAAAACTCAATTGCGGAACGGACGCTTTCGCGGTAGAACAAACTGTTTGTCCAGAGAACAAATGCATCTGGTGAAAGATCTTCCTTCTGATTGAATGCCTCCAGTATCTCGTCGTTCTGCTGAATTTGCGTCATCGTTTGAAGAACCATAAACTCGACAACATTTTCGTTCGTCCGGGTTAACTCATGTGCGGTGGTCTTCAAAGATTCACGTTCGATTTCATAGTTGTAATAGCTAAGAAGACTAACTGAGATGAGTGAAGCCGCAAATGCGTAATAAACGAGAAGAATAAAGCGGCGTCTTCCCGAAAACACTACAAAATATGCAAAGAGAAAAGTAATGGTTATTGTAAGAATTCTAATTAGCGGTGTGCCTTGCGGTTCACTTTGCAATTCATCAAGGACCCAACCGAAAAATTGAATTAGCAAAAAGATAAATAAGAAAAAACGAATGTTCTTTTTCTTTTCTTCAAATATCTGTTTTGAAAACAGCAGAACTAAGAGCATCACTAAGAAAAGAACTACAGAGAATGCCAGAATAAGAATATTTAGATCCATCAAGAAAATCGGTGCAGTGGGAATAAGAGAGAAAACTTTGAAATACCTAATCGTGGAATCGAAGACAACGCTCCTCATGGCTGCGCCAAGTCCGCGAAGAGAAAGCAAGTAAAGAGGTACAACAATCAAAAAGTGTAAAAAGAAAAATGAGAGTTTGGTTTTGCTTGCGGTGTTCTGTTCTTCCAGGTAAACCAAAGCGTACTTGTATGAGATCAGCAGACCGATCAGCAGAAACGCTACGGTGATCGTAAATTCCAGCGGCGATCTTACCATTCCGAAAGCAAAGACAGAAGAAAAATTGGAAGCGTCTGTAAGCGAATTATGAACCAGCGCTGCCGGCAAACCGAAAATGAAAAGTGCTACACGCAAAATGGAAAGATAGACAACTATTATTATTAGCCGAACAGTTTGGGTTGGAATTTTTTTGAGCGCGGGGTAACCCCAAACTCCAATAACGAGTAGAATCATAATAGCTAAGATGCCTTGAAAAATAAAAACATTATTCTTGTCATCGTTCAGTTGTGCTTCAAGCGAAGGTTTATCGAATGAAGCAACGGCAATTTTATTCCGGTAGTTATTCAAAATGGAAAAAGAATATTTGCGCCCGTCTTTCGATGGCTGCGCTAATGGCGAGTAATCGATCGCTACGTCAACGCCGAGCGCGTCCGACAAAGAATCGGCAGTATTTACAATCGCGTTGTTCTCTTCGGAAAGAGTGTAATGCTTATAAACCGCAGTGCTTGCTATAATTGTGAATTGAATGTTGTTGAGTGTTACAGTATCAGCGATAGTTAAAAAAGTTACTAGTTTGTGTCCGCTGAAAAAAGTTTGATTCAGGTTATCTGCTAACTTTGGAATTTCGCGCCCATAAAAAATTATTTCGGAATTCCACGCATACAAGTTTCCGGTGGAGTCGTAAAGTTGAATCGAGTAGTCGCGGAATTTTGAGTTAGAGAACAAATCGAATACAGCTTTCAGATCAAAACCATTTTTCTGAAATTTTGAATGAAGAGCATTTTTTAACTGAGAATCGATTTTGCTCAACTGATTTGATCTTGCATCGAAGATATTCTGGAATGCATCTTCGACAATATCAATTTTATCAATTAATGTTTTATCCCAATTATTTCTTTCGATGTTAAGCAAAAGCGGTGATAGTAATCCGGAGAGAAACAGTATCAGCAGAAATGATGCGACTAGAAAAATGAATAATTTGTTTCGTTTGGTAATTTTGCTGATCATTCTATCTAATTGATGGTTATCTGTGAAATGCGCCAGGTATTATCCGCGTACTGCAGAGAAATAAATACCATGGCAAAACCCCTAATTCCTTTGCTGCTGTATCTAAGAACTCCAGAGGCAAACGGAGTGCTGGAATCCGCCACAATGTTTGTCAGCTTAAATGTAATCGGCTGATAAATACTAAGATAATCTTTAATAACATAGTACGATTGGTTGGCGCTGTAATAACCCGTTGAGCCGTTTCGCAGACTGATGTAATTTCTGCCGGCAAAAAAACTTGAGAACTTATCAATCGTTCCGGAAGAAAGTCCTTCTTCAAATTGCGAAAAGATTTTTACCACTTCTTTATCATTGCGCTCTTGCGATCGTCCGTAGCTCGGGTAAAGCAACAACAATCCCAAACCGAGAAAGAGAGCGTTCAAGTATTTTCTATTTTTTTGTCCGCACATTGTAATTCGCACCATTGCTTTCGGCAAAATAGTTAAAAGAAATAAAAAAGCATACCGCTTGGGTATGCTTTATTAATCAACAGGATAAGGAGCATCGAATTAGTAATTCTTTATTACCCTTGTCGGCATATTCTTGCGGTCAAAAGAAATGCTGCCGCGTTTCAATTCTCTATTGCCTTCAACGGTTTGATATGCCCAATCAAAAATCATCCGGTCACTTATAATGCTGCTGATTCTTACTTTCGCATAATGGTTATCGTTTGTCCAGATGACGTATGTGTGTCCGACAATTGCTTTAGTGTATTTAATATTGTCGCCAGTCTGCAGCGGAACCCATCCTCCAGTCGGTGCAGTTGAAACATCATATATGTCGGTTGTTTGTCCCATATCCTGAATTTCGGAATCTTTCCAAACATCTAAGTAATACTGTCCGTTGTAGTTTTCGAAAAACATATCCGCACTCGCGTCATTATAAGGAACAACCAAATAATTCTTAAAATTATAACCTGCATTGTTAGGAACTTTATTGTAGTCGAAAATTGCCTGGTTGAAACCTTCAGGTCGAGGCGTATCATAAATGACATCTTTACTTAAATCGCTTTCATTGCCATTGAAATCAAACGCGGTAACTGCATAGTAGTAAGTCGTTCCGTTCGATGCGCCGTTATCAATAAAATAAGTATTCTGCGTTGTGCCGATCAGTGTGTACTTTCCGTTGTATGAGTAAGCATAATAAACGTTATAACCGGCAACATCTCTTTCCGGATTTTTGTCCCAGTAAATATCAACTCGATTATCGCCGGTAACAGTTCTAAGATTTGTCGGCGGCGAAGGCGGGGTTGTGTCGTATGAATCATGAAAATGATCGCATCCGGTAAGAATTAATCCGAGAAAAATTATGCTTCCCGTTAAAATTAATCTTAATGTTTTCATCGCGTCCTCCATAATGTTCTGCAGATATAATTACAATCATAGTGCCAAAAGTTTTTCCATAGAATCAGCCGGCAAAACTTAGTTTTTGTGCTATTCTATTGTAAATGCTAGACTTGATAAAGATAGAGGCAGTGAGAATAGCCATCAGAGCTGTATTGAATTATATACAGCTCTGAATAGTTTAGACTAAATGGTTACAAATTTGTCTTCGTAAAACATCTTGTTATTGTTGATCACGGCAATGGATTTTCCGGTAAGCAGACGTTGATCAAACGGTGAGTTTTTCGATTTCGATTTGAACTTAGAGACATCCACTGTCCAAATCATGCTTGGATCGATTATGGAAAGATTAGCTTTCTCACCCACTTTTATTTGGGGAACATGAATATTCAGAATCTTTCTTGGATTTATCGCGAACTTTTCTACAAGCTGCATAAGAGAAAGAATTTTTTTCTGAACCAGTTCGGTTATCGCTAAACCGACGGAAGTTTCCAGACCAAGAATTCCGTTTGGAGCAAAAATAAATTCCATTTCTTTTTCCTCAATTGCATGTGGCGCGTGATCGCTTGCTATGCAATCGATAGTTCCGTCTTTCAGTCCTAAGCGGATTGCGTCCACATCTTCCTGAGTTCGCAAAGGGGGATTCATTTTATAATTTGTGTCATAAGTTTTTACGGATTCATCCGTTAATGTGAAGTGATGCGGCGTTGCTTCGGCAGTAACTTTAATTCCCTTCTTTTTCGCTTGTCTAACCAGCTCAACCGAATTTTTCGAACTTATATGTGCTATGTGAACTTTTCCACCAATAAATTCCGCCATCATAATATCGCGCATAACAATTATGTCCTCTGCAACATTCGGAATGCCGGCTAATCCGAGGAGCGTTGAGGTATATCCTTCGTTCATCGCTCCATCGGAAAGCGATTCGTCTTCACAATGTTCGATGATCGGCGTTCCGAAGTTTCGAGAATACTCAAGAGCGTTTCTAAGTATGCCTGCATTTTTAATGACTGTTCCGTCATCGGAAAACGCAACTGCACCGGCTTCGAACAATTCATACATTGGAGAAAGCGCTTCTCCTTTTCTTCCGAGAGTTGCAGCTGCAATCGGAAAGACATCAACAAGATGATCTTTCGATTTTTCTTTTATGAAACGTACCACCTCGGCAGAATCGATATCGGGATTCGTGTTGGGTAAACACGCAACACCGGTAAATCCGCCGGCAGCCGCGGCATTGCTTCCGGTCTCAACCGTTTCTTCATCTTCTCTTCCCGGCTCGCGAAGATGAACGTGCATGTCAAAAAATCCCGGCGAGCAAATTTTGTTTTCTAATTCAAGAACTTGCGATGATTTGAAATCGGTCTCCGTCAATCCGCCGATCTTTTTTATCGTTCCGTCTTCAATTAGAAGATCGTTTTTCTCATCAAGTTTCTGTTCGGGATTTAACAATCGCACTTGTTTCAGAATTATTTTCATTGATCACCTTTTTATTAATGCATGGTTCCAAGCAGATAGAGAACCGCCATTCTAACTGCTACGCCATTTGTTACCTGATCTAAAATTACTTGATATGGTCCGTCGGCTACTTCAGATGAAAGTTCCACACCTCTGTTTATCGGACCGGGATGCAAGATCACAATCTCACGATTATGTTTTTCAATCCTATCGGATGTTATGCCGAAGAACTTATGATATTCTCTCAACGATGGTATTCGTTTGCCGGCATCTCTTTCGAGTTGAATGCGCAACACATTCAGAACTTCATTCTTCGCCATCGCTTCATCGATACGATGATAAACTTTAACGCCGAGAGATTCGATGCCGAGCGGAATCATTGTTGCCGGACCGCAAACGGAAACTTCCGCGCCCATTGTTTTCAAACCAAAAATATTCGAAAGCGCTACGCGGCTGTGTGCTACGTCTCCAACAATGCAAACTTTCAAACCTTCAAGTCTTCCAAATTTTTCACGGATTGAATACATGTCAAGCAATCCTTGTGTTGGATGTTCGTGAATTCCGTCGCCTGCGTTAATAATATTCGCCTTGGAAATTTTTGTTAGGTACTGCGGCACACCAGCAGATTGATGGCGAACTACGATCATGTCAACCTTCATTGCCTCAATGTTGCGAACCGTATCTTTGAAGGTTTCGCCTTTCTTTGCGCTGCTTGTTGATGTAGAAAAGTTTATCGTGTCTGCCGACAAACGTTTTTGTGCAAGCTCAAAAGAAATTCTTGTTCTCGTAGAATTTTCGTAAAACAAATTCACAATTGTTTTTCCTTGAAGCGTAGGAACCTTTTTGATCGGTCTTTCGAGAACTTCACGAAACGTCCTCGCAGTTTCAAGAATTAGTTGGATATCTTCTTTCGGAACTCCGTGAAGTCCCAATAAGTGTCTGTTTGATAATGACATTTTGTTTCTCTCTAATTTTTACTTGGTGCGTTTACTAAATAAACCGCATCTTCATCATCTATTTCTTTCATCCGAACTCGAACTTCTTCATTGATTGAAGTCGGAATATTTTTGCCGACGAAATCTGCACGTATCGGTAATTCACGATGACCGCGATCAACCATAACACAAAGTTGAATTGTGTTAGGTCTTCCGAGATCCATCAATGCATCCAGCGCGGCACGAACGGTTCTGCCGGTATAAAGAACATCGTCTATCAGAATAATGTCTTTATCATTTACATCGAAGGTTATATCGGTCACGGAAATTTCCGGCTGCTTAAGTCGCGTGCGGAAATCATCCCGGTACAAAGTTGCATCAAGGGTGCCGTAACTTGGTTCCGAGCGATCAATCTCCTTGATTTTTTCTTTGATACGCTGCGCTAGAAACTCTCCGCGCGTCCGCATCCCAATCAACACAACGTTTTGAGAGCCTTTGTTGCGTTCCAATATCTCGTGTGCTAAACGCGTCACGGTTCTGTTAAAACCTTCTTCGTCGATAATTTTTGCTTTTATATCCATATAAAAAAAATCCTCGTTGACTTTTCAGTCTTCGAGGTTCTCTCCGTTTGTTATTCTAAAATTTTTCATTCCTTGCTTATCTCTCCGGATAAAGTTAAAGGATTATTTACGAACAAAATTAGGATAAAATTATTTCAGAACAAAATTATTTACAACTAAAGAAAAGGTCACTTATTCAGTGACCTTTTCTTAATTAAAATTATTTCACTTTAAATTCGATTCGCCGATTCATTGCTCTTCCATCGGCTGTTTTGTTATCGGCAACAGGATTAGCTTCGCCCATTCCAACAGCAGTAAGTCTTCCAGCAGAAACTCCTTTCGAAACGAGGTAAGCTTTTACAGCATCAGCTCTCTTCTGCGAAAGTTTCTTATTATATTCTTTAGATCCAACATTGTCGGTATAACCTTGGATTTCAACTTTCATTTCCGGATTCCTTAACAAGGTTTTTGCCGCATCATAAAGAATTGGATAAGCTTCGCCTGAAAGTTTTGCACTGTTAAAACCAAAATTGCAGCCGACCAAGACCCATTTTTCGCCACTTGCTGAAACCGGTTTTTCTACCACTATTTCTTTTGTTACTTCTTTTGGAATGTGTCTTTTAATCATATCTTCAATTCTGTCGTAGTCAATGGCAACTTTTTGCTCTCCAGAAATACCTGAGTAGAGATTGCAATACTTCGATGGCTCACCTTTGTCCAAATAATAATTGAAGCCAAGGTCGAATGTTAAATATGATTTGTAGGGACCGCCGAACAGTCCTCCCAATGAGGGACCGTCAATGCCATCAAATTTGTTATCTGCGACAGTATGATAGTTTAGTTCTGTCCGCAGTTTCCAGTCCTCATCCAATCTCCAATCAATTCCCAAACCACCGTTAAACTGATAAGTAAAGTAACTGCCACTTAAAGCTTTGTTGGGCCTATTACTATCGAGCAAATAAAAGGTCGGTCCGATTCCGAATGTCAAATAAGGTGTAACGGTTTCGCACGGGACAAAGAAATAAAGCAAATCAAAATTACCGCTGAATGAGTTGATACGCGAAGAAATTATCGGCGCTCCGTACTTTCCCTCCAAACTAGAAAAACCGACTTGCATTCTTAAACCAACGTGTTCAGAAAAATTTCTTTCAACACCAAGAAACCCGCCGAAGTTAACATTACCCGCATAACTATAGCTATGATTAATAAGTCTGGGATAGCTCACTCCAAATAGAAGATTCCAGCTATCCTGTGGTGTTTGCGCCGAAGTTATTGTTCCGAACGCAAGTAAAAAAAACAAGAATCTAAAATGGATTTTTTTCATGTTACCCGCCATTCTATGTTTTTGAAAAATAATTTCTTTATGTTTGCACTGCACTTTACTTGAAATCGGGGTGTAGCGCAGCCCGGTTAGCGCGCTTCGTTCGGGACGAAGAGGTCGGGAGTTCGAATCTCCCCACCCCGACAATGAGTTCTTTCTTTACATACATATTATTTAGTAACTCCAAAAACAAATTTTACGTTGGTAGTACTAATGATCTCCAACGCAGATTGTCTGAACACAATTCCAGACAAACGAAATCTACAAAATTTGGTGTCCCTTGGGAACTAATTTATTTTAAAGAATCTGATACTAAATCTAATGCTGCTCGTTTAGAATCTAAAATCAAGAAAAGAGGAATTAAGCGTTATTTAACTGAACAGTCATTGTCCGGTTAGCGCGTGGCGCCTTTGGCGCCAAGGTCGGGAGTTCGAATCTCCCCACCCCGACAATGAGTTCTTTTTTTGGTATACGCAAATCCTTCCTAAATAACCTATATAAAAAGATTACTAATGTCAAAAATATCTAATGAAATCAAAAAAATTGAGCTAAAATTTCTTTTTACTAGCCTACATAATCTTTATTTTTTCGCTAAGACATAACTTTATTAATTAACTTTTAACATAAACAGGCAAAGCATGGCAGCTAATCATTCGTTCGATATCGTTTCCGAGATCGATTTTCAGGAAGTGGATAACGCTATCAATCAGGCGATCAAAGAAATTCAACAGAGATACGATTTAAAAGAATCTCACACAGAAATTTCTTTGAACAAGAAAGACAAACAGATTTTCATCAACACAAAAGATGAGTATTCTAGAAAACAATCTATCGATATTCTTCAAACAAAATTTATTAAGAGAGGTATCTCAATTAAAGCATTGAAAGTGATGGAGCCTGAGCCGGCAGCCAACGGAAGATTAAAACAAATTATAAATCTTCAGGACGGTATTTCTAAAGAAAATGCTAAGCTTGTTACAAAATTAATAAAGGACAGTAAACTTAAAGTGAATGCCCAAATACAAGATGAGCAAGTACGGGTACAAGCATCCAAAATCGATGATCTTCAGGCAATAATAAAACTGGTTAAAGAAGCCGATTTAGATTTCCCCGTTCAGTTTACAAACTACAAGTGAGTTTTATTTTAATTCTGACGAGAATGTTGACGACCAGAAAGTTTTCTTAGTGGAAGATGTAAAAGCACACAACAAAAGTATATTTTTAGAATTACTCACTTCTTTTTTTATTCCTTCATCCAAGGATATTCTTCCCTCGAGAATATTTTTTTCCTTCAAAAGAACATCATTCGAATTAACAAAGTGCATAGCATTTTCTTTTTCATCAAAGCAGAATAAAAGCACATGTATTTTGTACGGCGGTTTCAAGTAATCCGTGTCAAGGACTGATGAAACAAGAATTTCAGATTTATCAATAACAATCGAGTACTTAAAACAATCAATACCCGGCGGGGTAATTATGTTTTTTGTAGTCAACCCAACAACAGATGTAAATTTCGCATTATGTTTTATTATCCTTTGATATGGATTAACGCCTTTAATTTTTACAGATTTCCATGCACACTTCAATTCGGGGACAGAATTAATTAGTCTGGCAAATTTTACAGTGTACCCAAATTTAGTACGAGCATTAATCGCTTTTGTTGACTGGCTGTAATTTATTAATTCCGGTTTTTTATAGGTTACATACTTACCATATCTATAGCGGGTAATTGTATCCCCTATCTTGCCAGAGACTTGTTCAAAAACAGTATTTTTTCTTATAGCCATAGATGATTAACGAAATTTCAGTCCGGTTTGGGACTTGGCGAATTGAGAGTAGAGCGTAGGTGAAGCGTAGTTGGAGCGTTTGTGAAGCGTTGCTGAACCTTTAATGAGTATTAACATATGCATTGGTATTACTTACTTTTTTACAAAGGTAATTTAATCCGCCTTTGTCCCGATGAATCGGGACTTTGGCGGACGAGAAGGTGGGTAAATTCCCCGCCGCTTTGCGGCGAATATGATAAAATTTGTTTTTTGATACCTCTCTGCTTCGATCTAACGATCTAGTCGGAGCGGGTTGCGGCGAGGAAATTCATTCCGCCGGCAATTATTCCATGAACTTAAATACAGAATAAATTTTGGGGGAACAATGTAATAAGAATTACACTAAGGAGATTTAAAAAGAAACGGAACAGGTTTTTCGAAAAACCTTCACTCAAATATGGATTTTAGCGAACCGGTGTAAAGAGCGTGTGTAATAATTCATTTTTTTTGAAAAGATATTTTGATTTCATTTTAAAAACGAAACCTAAATTCTCTTGATACCCTATTTTTACACACGCTCTAAAGGTTATGGTTTGAGATTAGAGGAGGTTGGTTTATTTGGAAAATGAAATTGAGTGCAAAGTTTTTCTGTTAAAAAGAAAATTATACGCATACATGCGGTGGAATCGTGAGACCGAACCTATAGTGGATCTCGAATAAGAATTCACTTGACAAATAGGAGATATTATATTATGTTTGTTAGCGAATGATAACTAACATATTATTTGAGATTAAAAATGGCTAGAATAAGCACAGAAGAAAGACAGAACCACATAATTGATGAAGCAATCAACATTATTCACGAACAGGGTTTTCAGTCATTGTCAATAAGGGAGATATCTGACAGGGTTGGTATAAGTGAACCGGCAATATACAGGCATTTTCTTAACAAAGAGGACATAATTCTTGGAATACTAAGTCGATTTTCTCAATTCGATGAAAAACTTATTGCATCTCTTGGCGACTCTGATACCCCAATAGAAAGAATCGTTAGGTTTGTGAATTTTCATTTCAGTTTCTTGGAGAAAAACCCGGAATTCACGTCTGTTTTATTCTCAGAAGACATTTTTAGCCAAAGCCCTATCCTAAGGGAGAAAATAATGATGATCATTGGAAAACGAAGACGGATATTAACGGAAATACTTAATGGCGGCAAAACCAAAGTGCATGATTCAGACTATGAGGTGAAAGAATTGGCTACTCTGATTCTAGGGTATATTAGACTAACTGTCCTGGAGTGGCGTTTAAGCAATTTTTCATTTTCTTTAACCACGCGAGGAAATCAAGCAATACATATAATTGAGAAAATGATTTAAGCAATATATTTTTTGACCAATAAGTTAGCGAGCGATAACTAACTAAAATTATAAAATGATCTTTGCAAGTAAATCGAAATATAGAATGCTCGTAGAAGAATTCATTCATTCAAGACTGATGGATAACGGTTATAGGAGAATACCACTTGAAGAGATCACGAATAATCTGTCAATCAGCAAGAAGACAATATACAAAGTGTACAAATCTAAAAGTGAAATTACGTGGTCCGTTATTATGGGTCAGTTATACAACATATATCAGAACTTAATTCTTCTATTGCAAGAAGATAATACTATGATTCAGAAAGTAGAAAAACTTTCGGCAATAATAGAAAAATATATTCCGCTGTTTAATGAGGAATCGTTAAAACGCTTAAGGAAAGATTATCCGGATCTTTGGAAAGAAGTACTTTCATTTCGAAAAGAAAAAGTTGTACCTCTAATGAACTTATTATTGAACCATTCAAAGAAACATGGTCTTATACAAAATTATTCCAACGGACTTATAATAGAACTTTTTAGTTCCTCCCTCACAATTTCAATAGAGAAAAACTTTCAAGCACAAAACAAAATGGATTTCCAAACTGCATTTCGGACAATCTTTAATATCGTGCTTAATGGGATAATTACAAGAAAAGGAAGAAAACTATTAGCAATAAATCAAAGGATAAAAGATGAACGCAACTAAAATAATTCTGCCATTTATTCTGCTTCTTACAATTTACGGATGCAGCGGAGAAAACAGCAACAGTAAAATTGAAGCCACAGGCACAATTGAATCTACAAATGTTACTATCAGTTCAAAAAATGCGGGAGAGATAAGATCTATTGCCGCCGATGAGGGCCATCAGGTAAGCAGAGGTGATACAATACTTATAATTGATCACGAAACGTTGGGACTTCAACTTGAGCAGGCCCTCGCCACCGAACTTATCACGGAAGCTCAGCTAAAATTGATGATGAAAGGTGCCCGAACCGAAGACATTAAACAAGCCGAAGAAATGATGAAGCAAAGCGAGACCAATTTTAAGCTTTCAAAAAATGACTTCGATAGATATACAAAATTGTGGGAAACTAAATCAATTACACAAAAACAATATGAAGATATGGCTGCTCGTTACCAGATATCGCTGGCTCAATTTTCGGCATCAAAAGAAAATTATGAGAAAGTAAAAAAAATATTCAGACCGGAAGAAATTCAGCAAGCAAAAGCTAATTTAGATAAAGCAAGGGCATCTGTTAATCTCCTAAGAAAAAACATCAAAGACAGTTATGTTACATCTCCGATAAATGGATTGGTAGTAAAGAAATTTATTGAAGTTGGAGAGACTGTTTCCCCTATGTCCTCACTTGTAAAGATTTCCAACCTATCTGTTGTAAATCTAATTATTTATGTCTCCGAAGAAGAATTAGGCAAAGTAAAGCTTGGTCAATACGCCGAAATTACAATAGATGCATTCCCAAACAAAAAATATTCAGGTAAGGTAACCTTTATTTCTCCTGAAGCAGAATTTACTCCTAAAAACATTCAAACCAAAGATGAGCGTACCAAGTTAGTTTTTGCAGTTAAAATAGAAATACCAAACAAAGACTTTGAACTTAAGCCCGGAATGCCGGCTGATGCTCAAATTAAACTGTAATGATGCAGAGATTACAATGGAAGCAATCATAAGAATAGAGGACCTAAAGAAAAACTACGGTTTTGTATCTGCAGTTAATGGGGTAAGCTATGATGTAAATCGCGGTGAAATGTTCGGATTAGTAGGACCGGATGGTGCCGGTAAAACAACAACGATACGAATGTTAGTTGGCCTACTGGTACCGGATAGTGGAAATGCTAAGCTCTTAGGTTATGATTTACAAAAGCAGAAAAAACTAATAAAGGATGAAATCGGCTACCTTTCCCAAAAGTTCTCGCTTTACGGTGACCTAACTGTTGATGAGAACATCGAGTTCTTTGCTGATATTCATGGAGTAAAGCATTTTGAAGAAAGAAGGAACGAGCTGCTTGAGTTTACTCGACTAACACCATTTAGAGACCGGCACGCTGATAAGCTTTCTGGCGGAATGAAACAAAAACTCGCCTTGGCTTGCACTTTAATTCACAAACCCAAAATAATTTTTCTAGATGAGCCAACAACCGGAGTGGATCCGGTATCAAGAAGGGATTTCTGGAAAATTCTTTCCAATTTGTTGAAAGAAGGAATCACAATCTTCATGTCGACCCCTTATCTCGATGAAGCTGAAAGATGTAACAGGGTTGCCCTAATGGACAAAGGGAAAATAATAAGCTGTGATACACCAAAGAATGTGAAGTCCTCGATGAAAATGCTAATACTAGAGATTGTTTGCACTCCTGTGAGAACTGCATATACAGCTATTAAGTCAGCTACTAATTTTGAAGTTCAAATGTATGGCGACAGACTTAACATTGCAGTGTCTGAATATGAAAACGATTATGCTATTATTAAAGAAATATTTACGGGAAACTCAATTTTGGAAATAGACAAGCGAATTATTACGCCTTCATTGGAAAATGTTTTTATCCATTATATGAGCAAGTAAAGTTTGAAGAAAATTGAAAAGGAAATAAAAATGAAAAAATTATTGATCATTATTTTTATCGCCGGCTCGTTATTCGGTCAAGAAAGAATACTAACTCTAAAAGAAAGTTTGGAAATTGGATTGCAGAACAGCAAGGATCTAAAAATTTCCAGAGCCAAATTAAGCTACGCAGATTCTAAATTGACAGAAATTAGCAGTCAATTTCTGCCGCAGTTCAAGCTGTTTGCAAATTACACGCGACTGAGCGATAATATTCCGCCATTCGAAGTAACCGTGCCCATCTCGCCTAAACCAATCCGGATTTCTGACCCAATATTGAACAACTACACCTTCAAATTCGGATTCACCCAACCGCTGTTTACTGGATTCAAGTTATTGTCGTTAAGAAGTTCGGCAAAACTTAATTTGCAAGCCACCGAACATGAATATTCGAAAGAAGAGAATGAAGCAGCATTTAATATATATAACGCTTATTGGAATTATTACAAAGCCAATGAAGTTAGCAGATTGATCGCACAATCTCTTCAGCAAATGGAACAGCATCTTAGGGATACAAAAAGTTTTTATGAAAACGGTCTATTGTCAAAGAATGATCTCCTGAAATTAGAAGTCCAATATTCAAATACAAAACTTATGATGATTGAAGCTGATAATAACCTGAACCTGGCAAGAATTGCATTTAATAAAGCAATCGGAATTGATCTCACCTCACAAACAAAAGTTTCTGCTACTGAACAATCATCTACTTCAGATAAGTATCACCTAAAAGAGATCATTAGAGAAGCAAGCAACAATAGAATGGAATTAAAGTCCTTATCATACCGCGTAGAAGCGAGCAAGGAAGGCATAACAGCAGCCCAATCAAACTGGTTCCCTTCTGTTTATTTAACTGGAAGTTACTATTACAGCAATCCCAATCCAAGATTTCAGCCGGCAAAAAATGAATTTAATTCTAACTGGGATTTAGGCGTAACATTAAGCTGGGATGTGTGGAACTGGGGATTGAATTCTTCACAAGTTTCACAAGCCGAACAAACAAAAATACAACTTGAAACTAATCTTGATCAGCTTAAAGAAAATATCCAAATGGAAGTTAACTCGAATTACCTAAACTTAATTAAGACCGAGGAGAAAG
>JAKAEE010000054.1 GCA_021820065.1 Bacteroidota bacterium
TGATTGCATTAAAGACGGCTGAAAATTATCTTAACAATAAATTAAATTCAGGAGAAAACATGAAGCTAAGAACTGAAGAACATTATGGTGCCGTGGTCATTGAGTTAAAAGGTAATGTGATGGGCGGACCAGAAGCTCAGGAATTCAGCGATACACTTCACAAGCTGATTGACGAGAATAAGAAGAATGTAGTAATTGATCTTGCCGAAACGAAATTTATGAACAGCTCCGGTTTAGGTATGTTAATAAGCGGTTACACAACAATGAAAAACGGCGGTGGATATATGAAACTCGCTAACGCTACCGAAAAAATTGAAAGCCTTTTAATTATCACTAAATTGATCACGATTTTTGAGCATTACACTTCAGTAGAAGAAGCGCTAAAGAGTTTTAAATAGAATTTTCATTCTTTTTAAAGTAAGCTCCGGCGCTCAACGGCTCCGGAGTTTTGTTTTCCTACCAAAATTTTAACTGAGGAATAAATGAGTGTAACCGTTGTTGTGGGCAGTCAGTGGGGTGACGAAGGCAAAGGCAAGATTGTAGATATTCTAAGCGAGCGATATAATATTGTTGTTCGTTATCAAGGCGGCGCAAATGCCGGGCACACTGTAAAAATTGGCGAGAAACAATTTATACTTCATCTTATTCCATCAGGTATTCTTCGTGAAAATGTTCTTTGCGTTATCGGCAACGGTGTTGTAATTGATCCTGCTGCGCTCCTCGCCGAGATTAAACAATTGGAAGACGCGGGCATTAATATTAAGGGAAGACTTTTCATCAGCCAGAATGCTCATCTTATAATGCCGTATCACAAATTGCTCGATTCAATCAGCGAGAGCGGGACATCAAAAATCGGTACAACGGGCCGCGGTATTGGTCCGTGCTATATCGATAAATATGCAAGGAAAGGTATTCGAATTGTCGATCTGCTCGATAAAAAAGTTCTCGAAGAAAAGATTAGAACCAATATTGAAGAAAAAAATAATTTGCTGAAAAAAGTTTACAACCTGAAAGAACTTGCCGTTGAAGAAATCATAAAAGAGTATGTCGAATTTGATGACGCGATAGATCAATACATAACCGATGTCCCGTTATTTCTCAACAGTGCATTGGAAGACGGCAATTCAATTCTTCTGGAAGGAGCTCAGGGTGCGCTTCTGGATGTTGATCACGGTACATATCCTTATGTTACTTCTTCCAATCCGACTTCAGGCGGTGCAAGTACAGGTTCAGGAATTCCCCCAACAAAGATAACCTCTGTTTACGGAATTGTGAAAGCTTACACAACAAGAGTCGGCTTGGGACCTTTCCCAACAGAACTAACGAATACAGATGGTGAACAATTACGAAGCGTCGGCGCAGAATTCGGAGCTACTACAGGACGCCCGAGAAGATGCGGATGGTATGATGCTTTTCTTGTTAACTATTCACGCATGATAAACGGCATTGAGAGAGTTGCCATTACTAAGCTTGACGTGTTAAGCCATTTCAGCAAAATTAAAGTTTGTGTCGGATACGAAATTAACGGCAAAAGACTCAAGTCATATCCCACATCGGTCAATCAGATTATGCAGGCAGTTCCGGTATATGAAACTTTAGACGGGTGGAACGCCGATCTTTCAAATCTGACAGATTACGATCAGCTCCCAACCGAAGCGAAAGATTATCTGCAGTTCATTTCCGAACAGAGCGGATTTGAGATCAGCATTATTTCCGTGGGACCAAGTCGAAGTCAAACGATTGAATTATAGAATAATTTTTACCTTATCTTTCTATTTAATTTAATTGCTAACCTTTTGTAACTTTTGCCAGAAATTTTTTGGTATGGAGAGACTATGAAAATGTCCGGCGGCCCCGCTTCAATGAATATCAAACTTGCACTTGTAATCATCGGCGCCGCAATTGCATTCGGAACACTTTACTACACACAGAATCTCGTTCAACGACTTCAGCAAAGAGAAAAGGAAATTGTTCAGCTGTATGCACAGAGTTTGGCATTTGTAGCAAACACTGAGACCATCAATACCGATTTCACCTTTATTTTTCAAAACATCATCCAGCGGATTGATTTCCCATTAATACTTACCGATGCCGACAACAATATTAGTTCTACGGTATCGGGCGCGGGTTATAAAAATATCGAACACGATCCGAAACTTATCGGCGCTCAATTGAAGGATTTTCTTGAAGAAAAACTCCATGAACTGGCACAGTCTCACGCGCCAATTGATGTTAAGGCGCCCAACGGAAAAATTATCCAAAAAATTTATTACGGCGATTCCGAAATTGTTCAAAGATTGAGATACTATCCTTACCTTCAAATACTTTTTGCGCTGTTGTTTTTACTTATCGCCTATTCAAGTTTTAGTTACATAAAGAGAAGCGAGCAGAGCAACATTTGGGTGGGAATGTCGAAAGAAACAGCTCATCAATTGGGAACACCGATTTCCAGTTTGATGGGATGGAATGAAATGCTGAAAATGAATTACAAGGATGCGGATAAGGTACTCGATACTTCAGAAGAAATTGATAGCGACCTTGTCAGACTGAACAAGATTGCAAAAAGATTTTCGAAAATCGGTTCGCAGCCGGAACTGAAAGAAGAAATTCCGTACGAAACGATTCAACGAGTGATCAACTACTTCCAGCGCCGTCTTCCGCAACTGGGTAAGAGCGTTCAGCTTTCCGTTGAAGGTGAAAAAGAAAATAAAGCTAAGATCAATCCGGAATTGTTTGAGTGGGTAATCGAAAACATGATCAAGAACGCGCTGGACGCCATCGATCACAAAAACGGCAGAATACAATTTGTGGTTCAGAAAAACAGAAATAATATTGAAATTGAAATCAAAGACAACGGAAAAGGCATCGAACATAAAAGATGGAAAGACATTTTTCGTCCCGGCTACAGCACCAAACGACGCGGCTGGGGTTTGGGCTTAAGTCTTTCCAAACGAATTATTGAAGATTACCACAGAGGAAAAATTTTTGTAAAGGATTCGGTAATCAATGAAGGGACAACATTCAAAATAATTCTTAAAGCCGTTTGATTAGCTCATCAACATTTTTTAAACCCGCTTCCAAAAAAACCGATCTCTCACAATATTCCTATAAGCAAGAAGACTAAAATTAAATTTTCCCAAATCTTAGGAAACAGATTCATTCCGATGTATAATTCCAAAATTTTTTAAAAAATTGTGTGGTACAAAGATTGTTCATAGTTCAGCATATTCTTATCCTGACAGTTACAAACCATCCTCTTATCACAGACACACTGCTATGGTTTCCCTCGACCATAGCAGTATTTTTTTATAATCGCACAAAATTTCTGTAAATTCACCCATCGTTTTAATGAAGACTAAATATCCATGACAAAAAGAAATGAAAAACGTCCCTCTTGGGATGAATATTTTTTGAAAGTAGCCATGCTCGTTTCGGAGCGCGCCACTTGTCCGCGAATGCATTGCGGCTGCGTATTGGTAAAAGATAAACAAATTCTTTCGACGGGATACAACGGTTCAATTCCGGGTGACGACCATTGTGAAGACGCCGGATGCATGATAGTTGATAATCATTGTGTTAGAACGATTCACGCGGAGATGAATGCAGTACTGCAATGTTCATCACACGGCATCAGCACGCAAGGTTCAACGGCTTATATTACAAATATGCCGTGCACCAATTGTTCAAAAGCGTTGATCACCGCCGGCATCAAAGAGATCGTTATTTTTTCCGATTACCATGATACGTTAGCCGAAGATTTTTTTAGGAAGGCACAAGTGAACATTAAAAGATTGCCGGTTCCCGACAAAGATATTGATTACGATCTGGAAAGTTTTAGTTCCGCCAAGAAGTTTTAGAAATTAGCAGAGACAAGTATGCAATTACATATTGCGCTGTGTATAATTTTATGAAGTCTGTAAAAGAAAATCTTCAAAAATATCTTAAGCCGGAAAATTTCTTTAACAGAGATTTAAGCTGGCTTGAATTCAACCGGCGGGTTTTGGAAGAAGCAACAAATCCCAATCTCCCTCTTCTTGATAGAGTTA
Source organism: Bacteroidota bacterium (assembly GCA_021820065.1). Classification (GTDB taxonomy): domain Bacteria; phylum Bacteroidota; class Ignavibacteria; order Ignavibacteriales; family Melioribacteraceae; genus Fen-1258. Next base: position 4,047 of record JAKAEE010000054.1, read on the forward strand.
AATTCGTTTCCATTTTCTTCTCCAACCTAGATGAATTTTACATGATCCGTATCGCGGGCATCAAGGAACAAATACGCGCTAAGATTATCGATACTTCTGTTGACGGACTTGCGCCTCGCGAGCAGTTGAAAAAGATTGAGGGCACTCTGCAGCCGATGCTGAAACAAATTTACAATTACTGGAAAGAAGAGTTAGTGCCCAGTCTGAAAGAAAATAAAGTATCAATCTGCGCACTTGATGATTTGACCAAAGAAGAAAAAGATTCTCTCAACGAATATTTTTTGAAAGAGGTTTACCCGGTGTTAACACCGCTGGCATTCGATCCGGGAAGACCCTTCCCGTACATCTCCAATTTGAGTTTAAGTTTTGCAATATTAATCCAAAAACAGACTGGAGAGAAAAACTTTGCACGGGTTAAAGTTCCTACGAATCTCCCGCGGCTACTGAAAATTGACAGCATAGTTAGACCAAAACCGAAGAACGGCAACGGTAATTCTCAAATAAAATTTATCTGGATTGAAGACTTGATCGAGGCAAATTTACATTTGCTTTTCCCCGGTCTCAAAGTTGTTGAAGCTTACCGTTTCAGAATTACGAGAGATACCGACCTGGAAATTCAAGAAGACGAAGCCGATGATTTGCTTGAAGTTATGGAAGAAAACATCAAGCAAAGAAAATTCGGTTCTGTTGTACGGCTCGAAGTAAAAACACGTATGCCGGAATACATGATCGATACATTAATAGAGAATCTCGAAATAAGCCGGGAAGAAGTGCATGTCATCGATGGAACGTTTGGTTTGAGCGATGTTCTTTCGCTTTGCGAGTTACCGCTGCCTCACTTAAAAGAAAAACCGTTTCATCCGGCTACCCAACCTATTTTTGATGAAGAGGAAAATCTGTTCACGATGATTAAGAAGAAAGATATTCTTCTTTTTCATCCGTATGATTCATTTAATCCGGTAATCGATTTCATTAAAAAAGCTTCTCTTGATCCGGATGTACTGGCTATCAAGCAGACTTTGTACCGTGTCGGAGAAAATTCACCGATCGTTGAAACGTTAATCGAAGCCGCCGAAAGAAAAAAACAAGTTGCAGTTTTGGTAGAACTAAAGGCACGTTTTGACGAAGAGAATAATATTTTTTGGGCGCGCGAACTTGAAAAAGCCGGTGTGCATGTTGTATATGGATTGGTAGGATTGAAAACACACGCCAAGATGACGATGGTCGTTAGAAAAGAAAGTGACGGAGTAAAAAGATACGTTCACCTTAGCACGGGTAATTATAATCCAATCACTGCAAAAATTTATTCCGACATAGCATTGTTGACTGCCGACGAGGATATTTGCGCCGACGTTTCCGAAATTTTCAACTTTCTCACCGGTTATTCCGAACAAAAAACTTTTAGAAAATTATGCGTCGCGCCGATCAACAAACGGCAAAGATTCATCGATCTGATAGACAGAGAAATTAATAATGTTAGAGCCGGTGGAACGGGAAGATTAATTTTCAAAATGAATGCTATTGTTGATCCCGCTCTTATTTCCGCTTTATACGAGGCTTCGAATAAGGGTGTTCAAATAGATTTGATAGTGCGCGGAACATGTTGCCTTATCCCCCAGCAGCCGGGATTAAGTGAAAACATCCGCGTTACAAGTATTGTCGGAAGATTTTTAGAGCATAACCGAATTTATTATTTCCATAACAACGGCAACGAAGAAATATTTTGCAGCAGCGCAGATTTGATGCAGCGTAATCTTGACCGAAGAGTTGAAGTAACATTCCCGATTACAAACAGTGAACTGAAAAATTTTGTTAAGAACGTAATTCTTGGCACTTGTCTTAACGATAATGAGAAGGCGAGAATACTGTTACCGAATGGAAGTTATGTTTTTAATCATCCGGTTTATAATGAAGAAGTTATCAATCATCAGCAATGGATGATGGACTATGTCGCGACAAATTACAAGAAGGTATTAGAGAAGGGGTCTCTGAAGTAGAGTATCATCAGTTTTGCAGAAGAACCGACATTCCCAAGCTGCCGAACCAATCCGAACCGTTACCATGAATTAACTTCCCGAGAGAGAAATCTATTTTCAGATTGCTTTGATGTAGGAATGCTATACCGGCATGGGCGTATTGCTCAGGCGCAATTGTCTTTGTTGATGTGCCTAACAATTCAACAAACGCGTTAAGTCTTTCGGTTACTTGACAATCCAGAAACGTACCGAAGCTGTAAAAGTAATTATCAAAGTTGCTTTTGTTTTCTCCCCCAGCACTTATCCCAAATCTGATTTTAGGACTTAAACTTTTATGAAGAGCTAGAAACAATCCCGGTTCAAATCTATCGGGACGGAGATTCTCATTGCCGTAAGGAATATTCAGATTGACCAGCACAGCTAAATCCGGGACTGCATTTGCCTCATCCAGCAATTTTATTTTAGAGCCAATCGCCAGTCCTCGAATACCTTGGATGTTTGAGTCAATCCCGTTTGAGGTCGTTTTGTTCATTAAAAATTCTCCGTCGGCTCTGAACTCCAAGTTCTTTGTTACTCCATATCGAAACGACGTTTGAGCAAAGGTAATATTCTCAGAAACTACATCAACCGATAGAGTTTTATATTTTTCTTTTTCGTAAGCAAAACCGGTTTCAATCTCAAAACTTCCTTCCGGGATAATGAACACTGTTTTAGTCATGTACGGTCGATCGGCATAAATCCGATTTTCCGTTTGAGCATTCAACAATGGAGAACAAAAATTGAGAATCAAAATGAACGCAAGAAGTTTTGCAGTCAATTTCATTTCTGCCTCTGTTAAGCGGTTTTATTTCCGCGCTGCGGCTTCTCGCGATAGCTGTGACTTGTTCGAACAACCATGATCGGAATCTTTATTGAATGGCGGACGCTGTCAACGGTTTGTCCAAAAATTATATCTCCGAATGTTTGATGACCGTGAGAACCCAGAATAAGCAGATCGTAACTTTCCTCTTCAACGGACTTCACAATTTCTTCCGATGGATTTCCGTAACGGATAGTTGTCTCAACCGCTAAATCGTATTCTTCAATCTCACGTGCAAGTTCTTCAATGTACGCTCTATCTTCTCGGCTGTGCAAACTTTCTTCGTTCGAACCGTGAATCAAAGTTCCGGGCGTATCTACAATGTGAATTAATCCAAGTTTAGCATCATGCATTTTAGCCAATGTTAACGCTTCCGAAATAACGATTGAATCCCCTTCACCGTGTTCGAGTGCGACGCCAATGTTCTTATATTTTTTGGTTTGAATACGCGAAGCAACGTCTTTGCTCGTCGTTGAAATTCCGGTGTCCCAAGTTTTTCCTTCTCTAAAAAACGGTGAGAAAGTTAAATATCCCAATACTAATCCAACCGCCAGGAAGATTGGTGCAACGAAGAACCATGACCATGTAGTACTTCCGCCCCATTCAACAACTGCGTCCAAAAGCAATTTAAAATTTAATGCGATAATAATAATAGCAGTTAGCCACGCTAAAATTTTCACCCACAATGCGTTGGCAAAGTTACCCATCTTCTTTTTGTCTGATGTAAAATGAACCAACGGAATGATGGCAAACGGCAACTGCAAGCTGAGAACTACTTGAGAAAAAATTAACAATTTAAAAGTACCTTCGCTGCCGTATAGCGCTATAACAATTACTGCAGGCAGCAACGCCAACCCGCGCGTAATTAATCTTCTTAGCCATGGCAGAAGTTTTATATTGAGAAAACCTTCCATCACAATCTGACCGGAAATTGTTCCGGTAAGCGTTGAACTTTGTCCCGCAGCTACCAATGCAACTCCGAATACAACCGGCGCGATCTTTGTCCCAAGAATTGGTTCCAGCAGATGATGAGCTTGTTGGATTTCAGTCACGACAATTCCTCGGCTGTAAAAAACAGCGGCGGCAACAATCAATATTGCGGCATTAACAAAGAATGCACCGTTCAACGCAATTGCAGAATCTATCAAATTAAATTTGCACGCTTCGGATTTTCCGGTATACGTGTTCGAAATATTTCTTGTCTGAACGAGAGATGAATGAAGATAAAGATTATGCGGCATCACTGTTGCGCCTATAATTCCGATCGCAACAAAAAGAGCGCTGTTTGGAAGTTGAGGGAAAAATCCCGACACAACTCCGTGCCACTCCGGCTGCGCAAAGAATATTTCAACGAGGAAACTCAATCCGATTGTGGAAACCAGCATAACAATAAATGCTTCCATTTTACGAACACCGAGGCGTTGAATAGCAAGCAGAAGAAAAGTATCGAATGCAGTTATCAAACATCCCCAAAGCAGCGGCAAACCAAAAAGAAGATTGAGACCAATTATCGTTCCCAATACTTCGGCAAGATCGCACGCTGCAATCGCTATTTCGGCAAGCAGCCATAGAAACACACTTAATCTTTTCGAATATTCTTTTCGGCATCCTTGAGCTAAATCGTAACCGGTTACTATTCCAAGCCGCGCTGATAAAGTTTGCAGCAGTACTGCCATTAGATTTGACATCAGCAAAACCCATATCAGCGTATAACCGAAACGCGAACCGCCTTCAATATCGGTTGCCCAGTTACCGGGGTCCATATAACCGACACTCACAAGGTAAGCAGGACCCGCAAAAGCAAAAAGCCGTCGGAACCAACCTCGTTTTTTTACCGAGACCGTTCCTTCGTATTGATCGGAATTATTTTCGTTAACAGGATTAGAAAGATTCACTCAATTGTCAAAATCTTAGTTAAAAATTTTTTTATTACAGGTAATACAAGAATCCATAACTAATTTAATTCGGTTAAAGTTATGTTTCAATAATTGAATTACTACCCACTCCGCCCAATTTCATACAATTGAATGAAACTTGCTTGCTGTTAAATCTGTTATGAAGCTGTAGTCTGACTAAAAATTATTATTTTTGAATTCAAATTTTGGAGAAATAATGTCAACAATTAGCAACGATTTGATCTTAAACGCGCTCAGAAATGTTTATGATCCCGATCTTCATAAGGATTTAGTAACGCTAAATATGTTGAAAGACATTAAGATAGAAGGCAAAAACATTTCTTTGGTTGTAGAACTCACTACCCCGGCATGCCCGCTGAAAGACAAAATTCAACAAGACTGTGTTGATGAAATTAAGAAAGCAATTCCCGGCGCCGGACAAATTTCCGTTACGATGAGTTCCAAAGTTCAGCCAAGCTTGGATCAAAGGATGAATGCGATTCTTCCCGGAGTAAAAAATACAATTGCCGTTGCAAGCGGTAAAGGCGGTGTTGGAAAAAGCACGGTTGCAGTAAATCTCGCAGTTGCTCTCGCACAAGATGGCGCTAAAGTCGGTTTGATTGATGCCGATATTTATGGTCCGAGCATTCCTCTTATGCTGGGTATAAATGATAAGCCGAGAATTTTTCAAGATACGGCAACTGCTAAAATGATTCCTCTTGAAAACTTCGGCATAAAAGTAATGTCAATTGGATTTTTGATTGAGGAGGACGCACCGGTCATTTGGCGCGGACCTATGGCAAGCGGTGCTATCAAACAATTTATGAGCGATGTGCATTGGGAAGAACTCGATTACCTAATTTTTGATTTGCCTCCCGGCACCGGTGATATTCAACTCACGCTTGTACAAACAATTCCGTTAACCGGCGCCGTTCTTGTAACAACTCCTCAAGATGTTTCAATAATTGATGTGAAGAAAGCGCTGAGGATGTTTCAGCGCGTAAACGTACCAATACTTGGTATCGTCGAGAATATGAGTTACTTCATTGCGCCTGATACCGGTAAACGCTACGACATATTCGGAACAGGCGGCGGAGTAAAGTTAGCCGAAGATTTATCGATTCCGCTTCTCGGCGCAATCCCGATTCATCAAAACATACGCGAAGGCGGAGACCACGGCAAACCTATTGTTTTTGATAAACCGGATTCTGAGCAATCGTTAAAAATAAAAGGAATCGGGCGCAACATGGCTGCCGAAATTAGTAAAAATATTTTCTCATCATCATTACCAAAAATAGAGATATCTTTGGGTGACGAAAATTAAAGGACTCTAAAATGGCTGATGTTTTAAATGAAAAAGTTGAGAAGGCGCTGGATTCGATTCGACCTTACCTAAAATCCGACGGCGGCAATGTTGAACTTGTTAGAGTTACTCCGGAAGGCATTGTAGAAGTAAAACTAACCGGTGCATGCAGCGACTGCCCCATGTCTCAAATGACTCTTCGCGCGGGCGTTGAACGAGCTCTGATTAGAGAAGTACCGGGCATCAGAAGAGTTGAAGCCGTAAACTGATTTTAATCAAAACACAAAAGAGGAATAGGAATGCGGAAGAAAGTAATTGCCGGCAACTGGAAAATGAATAATGACGTTAACGGCACTGTTAATTTAATTTCTGAGATAAAAAAAGAATTGAATGCGAAAAGTCAGAAAGCGGATATTATTGTTTGCCCCCCGTTTACAAATCTTGAAACTGCTTATGCTCTGGTTAAAGATTCGACGATAAAACTTGGCGCGCAAAATATGTATTTTGAAGAAAGCGGCGCATTCACCGGTGAAATTTCACCTTCAATGTTAAAAAGTACCGGTTGCGAATTTGTAATTCTGGGTCACTCCGAACGAAGAACTATTTTTCATGAAACCGATCAAACAATCAACAAGAAAATTAAAACTGCGGTAAAGCACGGACTGAAGCCAATCTTCTGCATCGGTGAAACTTTAGAAGAAAGAGAAAAGGGAATCACGTTTAAGGTTATTGAGACCCAGGTTAGAAACGGTTTGGAAGGCTTGACACAAAGCGAACTTTCAGACATGATAATTGCGTACGAACCAGTTTGGGCGATTGGAACCGGCAGAAATGCCACCCCGCAGCAAGCGCAGGAAGTCCATCAATTCATTCGCGGATTAGTTGCCAAACTTTACAACCAAGGATTTGCAGATCAGTTAGTCATTCAGTACGGCGGAAGCGTTAAACCGGATAACGCCAAAGAACTTCTTTCGCAGCCGGATATCGATGGCGCACTTGTCGGAGGCGCATGTCTAAAAGCCGATTTATTCGTAAAGATCATCGATGCGGCTTAACCCTATAAAGCTATTCTAACTAGTTTGAAATTGGGCTCAATTTGAGCCCATATTTTTATCAATTTTATTGATACCCCCCCCTTCGATTTTGTATATTTGCATGATTTAATTGAAGAATATTCGGTAAAAATGACAAAATCGCGCACTAGAATCCTGTCCTACATAATCTTTTTATTTACAAGCCTAACATTCGCACAGATCAAAGTCACTTCGCTTCCAATGAACATGAACGGTGTCTTTGATGCGCAGTTCTATGACCAGAATGAAACGCGAAATGTTACTCTGCTAAATTCCGGCTGGTATGTTTATTATGAGAACGATCCACAAAAGAAAGTGGAGATAACTATACCGGCAATTTTTGAAGGTGAAGAAAGTCTTGTATTCGAAAAGGAAATTTCTTTTACAAGCGATGAGGTTAAAAACAAGCAGCTGAGATTGGGATTTTTAGGATTAAACTACTCGGCAGAAATTTTGGTAAACGGTTACAGCATTTACAAACATCCAGGCGGTTCCTATCCGTTCGAAATCGTTTTACCAAACGATATTCTAAAAGAAAACGCGAACAATACAATTTCCGTTAAGGTCAATAGAAAACTGAATTCGGAAAATACAATTCCGGTTGAGCAAAGATTTTTATTTCCCGTTTATGATGGCGGAATTATTCGCGATGTTTATTTGAAGTCGGTTTCGTTGTTACACTTTTCACAGGTTAGATACAGCTACACACTCGATCAAAATCTTTCAAAAGCGTTTTTGAATTTCAAGGTTTCAGTTGAAAACTCTGCTTATAATGCTGATCAATCGAACGCTCCAAAAGAATTCCTTGTTCGTGTTAATCTTTTTGCAAAAGGATCAACAACACCTCAAGCCAAAAACGATTTTCAATTGACAAGCAGTAGAGAAATCAGCGAATCAAACTTGCAGTTGGAAATGCAAAACCCTCAGCTTTGGTCTCCAGGTTCTCCAACAAGCTATACTTGTGAAGTTAGTATTCTGGAAAACGGTGTTGTGATTGATAAAACGACTCGTCAAATTTCTTTCTACCAGCTAAAGAACACAGAGTCGGGACTTCTTCTAAACGGAAATGCTTTTGCATTGAGAGGAACGACATACTTCCTCAACGAAACAACATTGAGAAAGACTACATCTTACCAAAAACTGAAAGACGATCTATCGTTAATCAAATCAACCGGATTCAACTCCGTAAGATTTGCAAAATGTTATCCCAATCCTTACGCTCTGCGGTTATGCCAGGACATGGGACTATTTGCGTTGATAGAGTTGCCAATCAATTCCGTACCGGAAGACATTCTCGCAAAAAATGATTTTGATTTAAACGCCGAACACTCAATAAAAGAATTTATAAATGTCTACTCGAAGTATTCCAACGTTGTAATGTTTGGGGTCGGAAGTTCATTCTTGCCGAATTCAGAAATCACAGAAAATTTTGTATCCAAACTGGGCAAAGTCGTTCAAGACAATAAATTTTTAAGCTATGCATCATTTGTTGGAATCCAAAAGACTAAAATAGATGGAGTTGATTTCAGCGGATTGGAATTAATGTCAGTCCCATTGGATGATATTAAAGATGCTTTAGCTGCAGCAGATAGTTCTAACGCCAATCAATCATTGTTTATCAGCGAGCTATCATACCCAAATTACAAGGGCGGTGCTGCCGGATACTTAACCAAGTATTCTTCCGAAGCACAGGCAAAGTATTACGGTGATTTTGTAACCTTCGCTAAAGGAACAGCTCTTCCCGGCTACTTCGTTAACTCATTGTTTGAGTACTACGGAGCGTTTCCTTCGTTGTATGCAGGATATGCATCAAACGGACTTTATAAAATCGGAATATTGGACAACTCAAGAAATTTGAACGGCATCGCATACAAAGTAATCGCATCAAAACTCACAACAAATGAGAAAGTTACAATACCTATCGGAGCCGCCAAGGATGACAGTCCGTTGAGCTTCATACTTTTTGCATTGGCTCTCGCAATCGTGCTGGCAGTTCTGATTAACACAAAGAAAAAATTTAGAGAAGACTGCACGCGCGCGTTGTTGCGACCATACAATTTCTTCGCCGATATCCGCGACCACAGAATTTTGTCAGGCATTCACACGGTCATCATGATGCTAATTGAAGCCGGTGCCGGATCATTATTGATTACAATTCTTTTGTACTTCCTCAAATCAAATATTTTATTCGACAAAATTGTGCTTTCATTCGGTAACACAAGTCTAATGAAAGTTGTAAGCTACTTGGCGTGGAATCCTCAGTCCGGTTTCCTCATATTGTTTTTCGTGTTCATTGCAAAGTTTGCGCTGCTGAGTTTAGTAATCAAGTTTGCTTCATTCTTCATAAAAACGAAAGTAGAAATCTTCAGCATCTTCTACACCGTCACTTGGTCATTCTTGCCGTTTACATTGCTGCTTCCAGTTGAACTAGTGCTTTACAAAATTATGATTGCCAACAGCATCAACTTGATCATTTTCGTTTCGCTGATAATATATTTTCTCTGGATTCTTCAACGACTGCTGAAAGGCATCTACGTGATATTTGACGTAAGACCGACCAGCGTCTACTTCTATTTCTTTATAGTTATAGTTGTAATTCTCGGCGGCGTAGTACTCAAATTTCAGATAAGCCAATCCACGCTCTATTATATTAGTAATGCGATTAAACAATATAAATCAATGATCTTCTAAGGGTATAGTTTGTTTCTATCCAAGCTGGAAATATTTGGTTTCAAATCGTTCGCGAACAAAACGAACATCGGTTTTAACCGCGGAATAACCGGCATAGTTGGTCCAAACGGCTGCGGCAAGACAAATATTGTCGATGCAATCCGATGGGTACTTGGCGAGCAGAAAACTGCAACTCTCCGTAGCGATAAAATGGAGAATGTAATCTTCAACGGAACCCGCGAGAAGAAACCTATGGGAATGTCGGAGGTTTCACTTACACTCGTTAACGATCACGGCGTACTGCCCACCGATTATTCCGAAGTTACAATCACCAGAAGAATTTTCCGTTCGGGCGAAAGTGAATATCTTCTAAACAAAAATATTTGCCGCCTCAAAGACATTACAAACCTTTTCATGGATACCGGAATTGGCGCCAATGCTTACTCCGTGATCGAATTGAAAATGATCGAAATTATTCTTTCCAGTAAAACAGAAGAACGAAGAAAACTTTTTGAAGAAGCTGCTGGCGTTAACAAATACAAACTACGTCGCCGTCTTTCACTCAAAAAACTTGAGGACGTTAAAGCCGATCTCACCCGTGTTAATGATATCGTATCGGAAGTTGAGAAGACCGTACGATCGTTAGAGCGTCAAGCCAAACGCGCCGATCAGTACAGTCAGATACAGTCTGTTCTGCGCGAAAAAGAAATTGATTTGGGCGAACGCGAGTACGCTCACTTAAGCAATAGAAAACAAACTCTCGCGCATGATATAACCGAGCATGTACAGAAAAAGAATCAGATTGATTTAGACATTCGTAAAATTGAAAATGAACTGATACACTACAGAAACGAGATTAATGCAATAGATACGGAACTTCAGGCAAAGAGAGACGAATTAGCGGATAACACGGAGCGTCTGCACAATACACAAAAGAACATCTCCGTTTCCGAAGAACGGCTCAAATCGCTTCTGAATAATCACGAGAGATTGGAAAAAGAAATAGTTGAGTTGCACCATCGGCTTGAAGAGACAAAAGACTACATAGTTAAAAGCAGCGAAGAACTTGAAAACCTTTCCCAGAAACTGACCGACAAGACTTCCGAGTTATCAAGTCATGAAAGCACCGTCTCTCAAAAACGCGAAGAGCTTGATGGTAAACGCGGCGAGTTGAAACAGCTTAACGAAGACCGCTTTAATTTGATGAAGGACATTTCCGAAAAGGAAAACAATTTATCCAGTCTGCAAAAAGAATTAGCAAGCTACAACGCAACAGTACAAAAGCTTAACCAAAAAATTCAAAGCATTACCAACACAATCGCCAAGACTGTCGGTTTCATAGAAGAATTACATGTAGAAAAAGATGGCGCAGAAAAGAAATTAAAAGAAACGGGTCTTCTGATTGCGCTTCGTGAAAAAGAAAAAGAAGAACTCGAGCTTAAGACCAATCAACTAAAAGAAAACGAGATTGAAGAAAAAACTTTGCTCGCAGCGCTCAAAGAGAAGATCGAGTTTTTCCAGACGTTGATTTCAAATCTTGAAGGAGTTTCCAAAGGCGCTAAAGTTCTGCTCGAAAACAACCAGTGGACTAAGAAAAATAAAAACATTTTTGCCGACGTGGGCAATACACAAGAGAAATACAGATTCGCACTTGAAGCCGCATTGCGAACTGTTCTCAATAATCTTCTGATTGACAGTGTTGACGATCTTCAGAACGCGGTTGATTACTTGCGCAATAACGACTTGGGCAAAGCGTCGTTCTATCTGCTGCGTTCCGATGAAAACGTAAAGAAAACTTTTCCGGAAAAACTCACAGAGTATTCGGCAAAAAGAAAAGCCAAGAGATTAAGCAAGGAAGAAAGTTTCATCGGCTGGGCAAAAGATTTTGTTGAGACAGATTCGAAATGGCAGCCCTACTTTGAACAAATCCTTTCTCGCATTGCGGTCACTGCAAGTTTGAAATCCGCCGTAGAGTTGAGCCGCCGATACCCCGCATTCAGTTTTACAACTTTGGATGGTGACTTTGTTCAAAGCAACGGAGTAATAGAAGGCGGATCGCTGCCGAAACAGGATGAAACTTTGTTCGGCAGAAGACAGTTGCTTGAAAATCTCAAAAAGGAATATCCAAAACATGAATCGAATGTCGAGAAAATCAAAGCCGAGATAGCCGAGATTGAAGCGAAGATTTCGAAAATAGATTTGAAGAATCTTTCCGATGCGGAAAAACTTATTGCCAGCGATATTGCGAACATCGAAAAACAAATTTCGCAGTTTGAATACGAAAAGAATAAAGCCGGCGAAGAAGTTGAATTGACCCAGAAAGAAATTCACGAAGTTGCCGAGAAAGCCAACTTGCTCGATAATCAAATTAACGAGATACAAAAAGAAATAGACGGTTTGAATGAGAAGAAGAAAGATTCCGATGATCATATTTCAAGTCATGAAATTGAACTGAATTCGTTTGAAGAAGAATTCTCCAAGCTTGTGGATTACCAGAACGAACTTAAACTTGAGCTCGAAAGAACAAAAGGTCAGATAGAAAATTCCAAGAACAGCATCGAACGCTCTGAAAACGACAAGGTTTCCATCGAAAGAAATATTGAGAAGCGCAGAACTGATTTGAGTGCGAATGAATCGGAAACAAATTCGTTAAAAGGTAAAATCGGCGAGACTAATCTAGAACTCAATACGATAAATTCCTCGCGCGAAGAATTAATTGTACAAGAGAAGGAAGTAAGCGACAAGCTCAAAGCGATCAAAGATGAAGCCGCGAAATACGAGAACGAGCTCAACAGTCTTCGTGATAACCGCCAAGAGGTTTCCGATCAAGTTCACGCGTCGGAAATAAAAGAAAACGAAATCAATCTCCGTATCGAAAACTTAATCGCTCACATAAAAGAAAATTACAGCATCGATATTGAGCTGAAGCTATTTGAAGACCTGGAAACATTTAATTTCGAAGCCACAACGGAAGAAGTTCAAAAGCTGAAAGAAAAAATCCGCAATATCGGTCCGGTAAATTTGCTGGCGTATTCGGAATATGAAGAAGAAAAGAAGCGGCTGGATTTCCTTCACAAGCAGCGCGACGATCTTGTCGAATCTGAAAAAGATTTAATCAATACAATAAACGAGATCAACGAAACCGCGCAAAAATTATTCTTGGATACGTTCGATCAGATTAGAAAAAATTTCATCAGCATATTCCAGACATTGTTCAATCCCGGCGACGAAGCCGATCTCTCGTTGGAAGAAGGAATCGATCCGCTGGAAGGTAAAATTGAAATCATGGCGAAGCCAAAAGGTAAGCGCCCGACTTCCATCGAACTTTTATCCGGAGGAGAAAAAACTCTTACAGCTACCGCGCTCCTTTTTGCGATTTACTTGGTTAAGCCGAGTCCGTTCTGTATCCTCGATGAAGTTGACGCGCCGCTTGATGACGCCAACATTGACCGCTTCACCAAATTGATAAAAGAGTTCAGCAAAAACACCCAGTTCATAATTGTTACACACAACAAAAGAACGATGGAAGCTTCCGAAACGATGTACGGCGTTACAATGCAGGAAGAAGGCGTGTCGAAGCTAGTCGGCGTTAGATTTGAAGAAATACC
>JAKAEE010000055.1 GCA_021820065.1 Bacteroidota bacterium
AACTTAATATCGAGATTAACAAAATCAATACGAGCGCCGCAGTCCACGCTTGCTGATTCCAATCTTCAAAAGGAGCTTTCGCATAATCATAAATATAAACGGTTAACGATGCCATCGGTTCCATAATCTTTGTTGACCAGAATCTATTGCCGAGCGCGGTGAACAACAACGGTGCGGTCTCCCCTGCTGCACGCGATAAACCCAACAAGATTCCGGTTGCTATTCCCTTCCATGCAGTTCTCAAAACTATTCTGATCGTTGTTTTCCATTTAGGAATTCCCAAAGCAAGTCCCGCTTCCCTAATTGAGTGCGGAACAAGTTTGATCATTTCCTCGGTGGTTCTTGTGATAGTTGGAATCATTAGAATTCCCAATGCAACTCCGCCGGCAAGGGCAGAGAATTTTTTCATCGGCACAACAATCAAAGTATAAGCAACAACACCAACCACAATGGATGGAATTCCGCTCAACACGTCAGTCAAAAATCTTACAACGGAGGCAAACTTATTATTTCCGAATTCGGATAGATAAGTTCCGGTCATTATTCCCACCGGAATACCGATCGTTCCGCCCAATCCAATCAATATCAAAGTACCAACAATTGCGTTTGCCATACCGCCGCCGGATTCACCAACCGGCTTTGGCATTTGAATGAAGAAGTCCAAATTGAGGTATGTAATTCCTTTCGAAATTGTATAATAGAAAATAAACACAAGCGGAATAATTGCTGCCAACGTTGCAACTAAAGTGAGCGACATCATCACGGCGCTGGTAACTTTTTTTCTGACGGTATAAAATTTTGACGGCGTCATGATGCTTTCCACCTGCGTTCCATACTCCAAACTAAAAGTCGTGCAAGACCGTTTATTATTATTGTTATAATGAAGAGTACCAACGCTAATTCAATCAGTGAGCTTAAATAAAGCTGCGAAGTTGCTTCTGTAAATTCATTAGCGATAACGCTTGCCATTGTGTATGACGGATCAAATAACGAAGGCGAGATCAGTGCACGGTTACCAATGACCATTGTAACAGCCATAGTTTCGCCAATCGCTCTACCCAGTCCCAGCATTGTTGCACCGAAGATTCCGGGCATTGCATCCTTCAGAACAATTTTTGTTGCCTGCCATTTTGTTGCGCCGAGTGCAAGTGCAGCTTCACGCTGCGACTGCGGTACAGATCGTAAGACATCTCTGCTGATTGATGCGATGATGGGTAAAACCATGATGGATAATATCAGCACGGCAGCCAATAAACCAAAACCGTACGGAGCGCCGGTGAAGAAAGGAAGATTGCCAAACTTATCGGAAAGATACGGTTCAACTGTGTCGCGAAGGAACGGAACCAAAACAAAAATTCCCCACAGACCGTAAACAACGCTCGGAATTCCTGCTAACAATTCAACAAGAAATGATAAAGGTTTTTCGAGCCAAGGTGGGGCAGTTTCGGCAAGAAAAATTGCGACACCAATACTTAAAGGCAAAGTGATTATCAATGCAAGCAGCGACGAAACTACCGTTCCGTAAATAATCGGCAGCGCACCAAAAATTTCTTGAACAGGATCCCACGTTGAGCTTGTAAGAAATCTCCAGCCGAATTTTTCGATGGATGGTTTTGAGCCAAGATACATTTCATATCCCATCAGCAGTACAAGCAGAAAGACCGACACTGCAAAAAGCAGCGTCAGTCTTTCGAATATGAAATCACCAAGGTTCTGTGAAGGGACTATTTTCTTGAAAAATTTCTTCAGTGTGCTATATCCAAAATTTTCTTCCTAAATATACTAAACCTATTTTATTTTTTTGCCGTTGGAAGTAATTGATGCAATCTTCTTTTCGCACAATTTAACAACTTGTTTCGGAAGCGGTGCATAATACAATCCGCTTGCGTAAGACTCGCCTTTTTCCATTGCCCACTTTAGGAATTTAACAAGTGCTGCGGCTTTGGTTTCATTTTTCATGTCTTTGTAAATCAAAAGCCATGTAAACCCGGCAATTGGATAAGCATTTTTTCCGTCAGAATCTGTTATGATTGCTCTAAGATCGGAAGGCATGTTTTTTACCGCACCGGCTGCCGCTTCGGTAACAGTATTGAAATTTGCATCAACAAAATTTCCGGCTTTATTCTTCAACAAACCATATGGTAATTTATTTTGAACAGCATAAGCTAACTCAACGTAACCGATCGAACCTTCGGTTTGTTTAACTAATCCGGCAACGCCGTCGTTACCTTTTCCGCCAAGACCAACAGGCCAGTTAACCGATGTATTGTTTCCAACTTTCTCTTTCCATTCCGGGCTCACTTTACAAAGGTAATTTGTAAAAATGTATGTTGTACCGCTTCCATCAGAACGGTGTGCGACTAATATTGCTTTGTTGGGAAGCGTCACGCCTGGATTCAATGCCGCAATTCTTGAATCATTCCATTTGGTAATCTTACCCAAATAAATATCTGCTACGACTGAACCGTCAAATTTTAATTTTTGAGAAACCGAAGAGAGATTGTAGCTTAAAACTATTCCACCCATTACAGTTGGAATGTGAAGAACTTCTACACCTTGCTTGGCTTTTACTTCTGCCAATTGTTCGTCTGATAGTGGACCATCGCTTGCACCGAAATCAACCGTACCTTCGGTAATCTGTCTGATACCGCCGCCGCTGCCAATTGCCTGGTAGTTGAACTGAACACCGGTCAAATTTTTGTATTCGTCAAACCACTTTGAATAAATTACCGCCGGAAATGTTGCGCCGGCACCGTTCAATTGCAGTTGAGCTTTCGCTACTGATGATACTGCCAACGCTAAAAATAAAACTGCTATTACGTTTCTTAACTTCATTTTGATACTCCTTTTTTAAATTTAATAAAATGATAATAAGTTAATCTTATTATTAGAAACTAAAGAACAAAGTTCCTCTGAGCAGCATGTCTGGATCTGAACCGGAAAGCCCGTAAGATGTATACTCTATATTAGGCATGATGTGAACATTCTTTCTTATGGCGAAATCCAATGCCCCTAATAATAAAGTTTGTGTGCTGTTGGCAATCGTTGTATTCTTGTTGTCTGCATCGGGAGTGTAACTGTCGAACCTTGCAACGAGGCGGACATTTTCCGAAAGAGCAACCCAGCCGTTTAAGCTGATGCCGTTCCTGTTCAAAGTAGAACCGTTTGCCGCGCCTTTGTTAATTGAATTAATAAATCCTTGCGCGCCGATGCTGAAATTACTGTTTGCATAGTTTACTATTACGTCGAAGATGCTGATATTTTTATCTGCCGGTGCGCCGGAATACTGACCGTTAAGTAAAATGGTAAATTCATTTGTCGGCTTAAATTGTAAGAATAAAGAACCCGATTTATATCTTGTTGCGCTTGTATTAGGCTGACCGAAAAATGTTCCGCTGTTTCCGCTGTTGTTGCCTAAAAGAAATCCCGCTGAAACTGCATCGGAAAATTTTTGCGTTATTGAAATACCAAGGTCTCTGGAGGCACTGATGCCGTGAAGATCCTGGATAGTTTTTTCGAGAGGTCTATAACCAAAAATTCCTTCTGCCATGTTGATGTTCCATGTTCCTTGTAAACCTACAACTATATCCCCGTTGCCCACATTTTTGAAATCCAGGAACGCATCCTTTACCATTGTAGACAACTTATTGTTACTTAGGTTTGACGCGGTAGGATCCGACTCCAGACGGAATCTTGCCCACACACCGTCGGCTATTGTATAATCGGTTGTTAAATAAATTCTTCTGTACTCAAATGCCTGCATATCTTTCTGAGTCTTGTCGTGATTCTGCATCATATAATAATAATCCCCAAACATCAAACCGCTGAATTTGATCTTGTCTGTTGTCCCCTGTCCGTATGTTAATGCTGTTACTGCAAATAAAACTAGAAAAATGCTATAAAGCCTTCTCATCTTAGATTACTCCTTGTTGTTAGTTAAATGGTAAACAAAATTATTCAATAGGGATTAACGTAATGTTAAGCCAATGTTAAGAAATTGTTAAGTTAAACTGAAGATTTGTTAATCTGCCGTTAGGAAGGAGAATAACGGGGTGAGAAAAAGCTATTGTTTTCACATCTATCCAAGATAATCATATAAAGAACTGGTGCACATCAACAGAATTTGGACAGCACTGATTGTTTTACAATTGTGTTGGAGGTTTTCTCTATCTAAAAAAGTGAAAGCTCCAGGATTTGTTTAAGTTACCATTTAACCAACAAACAAGGAGCTTTCACTATGGAGTGCGGGATTCAAAACTGATTTAATAATCCGTTTGCTTCCCGCTTAATAATTATAAAAAGAACATTCCCCTTACAACTTTATACCTTATACTCAGTACTCAATACTCTGTACTCTATACTTATTTGATCAGAATCATCTTCTTAGAAATTGCATAAGAGTCGGTCTGCAAGGTATAGAAATAAATTCCGCTTGCAAGGTTCGATGCGTTCCATGTTATTGAGTAAGTGCCTGCCTGTTTGTAGCCGTTAACCAGGTTAGCAACTTGCTGACCGAGCATGTTGTACACGGTTAATTTAACGCTGCCCGCTTGCGGTATCGAGTACCTAATTGTTGTGCTCGGGTTAAACGGGTTAGGATAGTTCTGAGATAATTCATACTTAGAAGGAATTTCATCCGTCACAATTTCTTTTACAGAAGTAACAGGGTTCATATGAATTCTTGACCAACCGGATGTCCAATCTTCAGTTCCAAAAGCGCCAACATAAGCAGCTGTTGCATCAAAGAAGCCGTCGCTTGGAGGAGTTGCACCTTGTGTTAGTGCCGGGGAAGTTGATTTCGGTAAAGCATTCGGATTAGGGAAAGCAAATGGATTTGATAAACCGGCTGAAGCGTTATCGCTGTAGTATAGATTGTTGTTACCTGTAAACCACAAGTTAATATCAAATCCAGCAACCGATTTGGTTGAATCTATTTTCTTTGCTGCACCGGCTATGATGCTGTTCTTTATCCACCACAAACCGTCTTTGGCATCTTGATTTGTCTGCTTGCCGTCTATATAAATTCCATCCTTTGCCCAGCCTACCATTAACAAGTTTTGTATCTTGTTCTGCGATGACCTTCTCAAATGTAAACCGTGGTCGTACTTTGCATCAATCGGTGTTGAAGGCGTTGCTTTCGGTCCTATCAATGTAACGTTCCACCAAGTTGGAGAAGTTCTCGGCGCGTTTAACGAACCGCTTCCATCATTATCGGACTCAAACCCGTTTGATGTGCCTGCTTGATCTGCAACGTTAGCATCTCTAACTCCTAGCAAAAACTGTAACTTGCCGCGGTAACCGAAATCTGTATCAAAGTCGTCATCAACTCCACCGAATGCTATTAAGTGTTTGCAGTTAACTGTTCCGCCAAACCACTCGTATGAGTCGTCGCCGGAATAGTAAACCTGTATGTAATCAATTGTCGTTCCGCTGCCTACGCCGCCGAATGTTAATCCGTTGATTTCATTATCCTTTGCGTAAGCTACACCGGGGAATTCTATTCTTACATATTTTAATGTGCCGCTATTGTCGTTGGGATCAGTTCCGCCGTAAATATCATTGGCATCGCCGGTTCCTTCAATAACTCCGGTTCCCGATGATGGATTTATCGGCGCTTTACCTAACAAGATTATTCCTCCCCAATCTCCTGATGCAGGCGATTGCGATGCGCCGGGCTTGGTGTATTCGCTTGTGAAAACAATAGGTTTATCTGCTGTACCGATTGCATTTAACTTTCCACCTTGACGAACTATGATAGATGCTTTGGTTCCAATCTTTCCGTAGATGGTTGTGCCGGCTTCAATAGTTAATGTTGCACCGTTCAACACGTGTACAAAACCATCAAGCAAATATGTATGGTCTGATGTCCAGGTTGTATTGGCGGAGATATCGCCAGAGACTGTTACTTCAGAACCAAAATTAAATTTTGTCCATCCGGTTGTCCAATCTTCAATTCCGAAAGCGCCGATGTAAGTTGCAGTCACATCAAAGAAGCCGTCGCTTGGAGGAACTAATCCGCCGGTTAAAGCAGGCGAACCAACCTTAGGCATAGCATCCGGTCTGGCTAAGAAAAAGGGGTTTGTAAGTTTTGCCGCGTCATTACCGCTGAAATATTGATTGCCGTTACCTGTGAACCATGTATTAATGTCAAATCCCGTTACCGATTTGGTTGAATCTATTTTCTTTGCTGCACCGGCTATAATGCTGTTCTTTATCCACCACAAACCGTCTTTGGCATCTTGATTTGTCTGCTTGCCGTCTATATAAATTCCATCCTTTGCCCAGCCCACCATTAACAAGTTTTGTATCTTATTCTGCGATGACCTTCTCAAATGTAAACCATGATCGTACTTTGCATCAATCGGTGTTGAAGGCGTTGCTTTTGGTCCTATCAACGTTACATTCCACCAAGTTGGAGAAGTTCTCGGCGAATTCAACGAACCGCTTCCATCGTTATCGGATTCAAATCCGTTTGATGTGCCTGCTTGATCTGCAATGTTTGGATTTCTGACGCCTAGCAAGAATTGAAGTTTACCCTGGAAACCAAAATCCGTGTCAAAGTCGTCATCAACGCCGGAGTAAGCAATTAAATGCTTGCAGTTAACAGTGCCGCCAAAAAATTCGTAAGAATCATCGCCTGAGTAAGCAACTTCTACATAGTCAATGGTTGTCCCCCTGCCTACGCCGCCGAATGTTAATCCGTTGATTTCATTATCCTTTGCATAAGCTACGCCGGGAAATTCTATTCTAACATATTTTAATGTGCCGCTGTTGTCGTTGGGATCAGTTCCGCCGTAAATATCATTGGCATCGCCGGTTCCTTCAATAACTCCGGTTCCCGATGATGGATTTATCGGCGCTTTACCTAACAAGATTATTCCTCCCCAATCTCCTGATGCAGGCGATTGCGATGCGCCGGACTTTGTGTATTCGCTTGTGAAGACAATAGGTTTATCTGCCGTTCCGATTGCATTTAATTTTCCACCTTGACGAACTATCAATGATGCTTTGGTTCCAATCTTTCCGTAGATGGTTGTGCCTGCTTCAATAGTTAAAGTTGCACCGTTCAACACGTGTACAAAACCGTCAAGCAAATATGTATGGTTTGATGTCCAGGTTGTATTCGACGATATATCCCCCGTGATAGTAATTTCGGATTGGGCTTTAGTGCCAACCGTAAAAATTGTTAAAAGCAAAATCAGCAATCTCATTTTTTTCATAAATACGATCTCCTTTGTTGTGGTTAGTTTAATTGATATGAAACTCCGACTGAGAATACTCTTCCTCGTTTTATTCGATCAGCAGTTTTATCTCCGAAGCGCGTTTGCTGAATTGTAACTTCGTCTTGAGCTAACAAATCTTTTACCGCTACCTTCAGTGTGAAATTAGAGAGTAGGATTTTGGAAAGATTGAAATCGATTTGATGACGCGGCTGGCTTAGTATATCGCCGGTTTGATCTACGCCGACTTCAACAATTTTTTTGCCTATAACATTGTAATTAACGTTGGCAGATAAACCGGCAGCATAATTATCATAGTACAAACCGGCGTTCAAAACAAAATCCGCCTGGCCTTGCAGCGGGCGCTTCTGAACGAGTTCGGCTTGACCAACTGCGGCTTCTCCCAAATCAACTTCGGATTTAATGAAGCTAAGATTGCCGATAAGTGAAAACGGTCTCAGAGATTCGCTGATAATGTTTAGATTTTTTCTCAGTTCAAACTCTACTCCGTAACTTTTGGCAAAATCCGCATTCTTCCACGAGCGCGATTTATTGCTGGTATTAATTCCAATTATTTCAATCGGTTTATCAAACCTTTTATAGAAAAAATTAATTGAAAAAATCTCGTTGGCTGCCGGATAAATTTCAAACCTTAAATCGTAATTATCTATCAAAGTTCTCAGCAAGCTCGGGTTGCCGAATACGTAATCGTCAGTTAGAAAATCGTAATACCCGGATACTGCAAGTTCTCTAAGTTCTGGTCTCGTTAACGTTCTGCCGTATGCGCCCCTTAGATTTATTTCATCGTTAACTCTGTATGTCAAATTCAAGGACGGGAGAATATCGTTATAAGAGTTACCTACGTGTAATGTGCGCGAATAATTTTGCGGATCGATGTAAGTTAGATTTGTTTTGGAATATTCATACCTTATACCGCCCGTTAGTTTTAACCTATCGTAGAGCGCAGTGTTAAACATTAAATAAGCGGATTGTATTTTTTCAACCGCAGAATATTTATCCGAGGGATTGGAAACTTCCACCAGGTAAATAAAATTCGGGTTGATATTTTCCGGCTTAAAAATATCTTCAACCGGAAGTTTGAATATGCTGTCCCGAACCGCTATCGAAGTCTTTCTTTGATTAAAGTCGAACCCGAATGTTCGGGGATCATAATTCCTATCTTTATTATTATAAGAATACCCTACTTTAAAATTAGGCAGGGAAGGATTATCAAAAACTTTAATCAAAAGATCGCCGCTGAAGCCGAATGTTTTATCATTAAGGTTGGAAAAAAATCTTGTATCGGTTGCCTGATTCATTGCAAACCGTAATGCGCTGTCCGAACTATCTATATCCCTCGAATACCAGTACTTTCTAGTGTCGGGTTCTTTTCTTCTTGAATTCGCAAAGTTTACATTCCAGTTAAGAAGACTGTTGTTAAAAAATTCCAGCAAGTGTTCGCCCACAAGTTGAGTGGAGTAAAGCGATCTCTGCAAAAACTGGATGGTAGTTGCGTCCCTATATTCCGGCACATAATAATGTTTGCCTCTTGTGGTGATTACATTATTATCCGTATTCTGGTTGTAAATATTTTTAAAACTTATTTTGTTCTTGCCTGCAAACTTGTAGCTTATGTTGAATAACGCCCCCCACAAAATATTATTTGTATAATCGCCGCCGCGATAATCGTACCATACGCCGTCGTAGTTATAATAGTTCCTCGTATAATTTTTAATCTCGCTGTTGTTCAAATAAGTAAGCGATCCTATAAAACCGAAATTGTTTTCACCTACATCGAAGGAATTACCTACGGAAAATTTAAAGTTGTAATTGAAAGGGATTTTTCCGCTCTTAACGTTCCAGTCGTTGTTAAACGCTCTTCCAAATTGCTGGATTTTTTCCTGCCCCAGACTCGAATTAACATGAGAACTTGGAATTATCGAAGGCAAATCTCTTATGCCGTCGTCGAATCCTAAAAAATCGTATTTGCCGCCGCTCGAGGTCAACGATCCTTTCAGTGTCGATATAGTGTTGAAGGAACTGCCGGTTCCCAATTCCATAAAGAACTCGGACGGAAATTCAACGGTATTTATTTCCACCAACCCGCCGGAGAAATCGGCAGGATTATCCGGTGTCGATGATTTTCGTGTAACAATATTTTCAATTAAGAACGACGGGAACAAATCATAAGAAACACTTTTCTTTTCAGGGTCTGTGCTCGGAAGACTGGCACCGTTTAGCAGCGTTAAGTTATATCTATCGCTAACACCGCGTATGTATGCGTATTTGCCTTCGTACATTGTGATACCCGACATTCTATTAAGAATATCCGAACCGTTGGAACTGTTATTTTTTTTAATTAGTTCTGCGCTTACCCCGTCTAAAATGCTCGAAGAATTTTTCTGTAGTGTTACAATTGCAGCTTCGGTCGATTTTAATACATCTGCACTAACCACCACTTCGTTCATTTGAGTTGCCACAGGTAAAAGCGAGACGCTTATTTTAGTATCTTTTCCGGCTTCTACAATCGCATTCTCAACAACAACATTCTGATAAGAAATAAATGTGAATCTAACCGTGTATTTACCGGGTGATAAATCTTTGACAACATAGACTCCGTCCAGGTCCGTTAGTGCGCCGCGGTTTGTTCCTACTAATTGAACCGTTGCGGATATCAGCGCCTCACCGTTTGACTTATCCGTTACTTTTCCGCTGATGGAACCTTTGGGTTGAGCTGTCAATTGCGATCCGCCCAATTCAATTAGAAACAATAAGACAGTTATTTTTTTTAATAAATCCTTCTTCACTTTCGAACTCAATTGAAAATGCATTGTTTTCCTCAATTCAAAATTTTAAATTTTACGAAGAATAATGACTTAGAAATTTTCTATCGGCATAGAGTTAAGAGCAAAGTCAAAACCGACTATTCTCCGTAAACTTCTAATTGCAGATGAAACAATCGTTAGCTAAAGTAGATTGGCGGTGCTTTGTTAATAAGAAATGAAAAAGGAAGAACGTTTGAATTGATAGCTGCATGTTGAATCAAGACGACCGATGACGGCTCATCAGTTTTTGTTCTATAATCTGTTCCAAATGTTAATTTGCCGCTCCAGCCAAAATTTACATGTTTCCGTGGAGACAAATGCTGGTAATGTAATTTCAAATGACTGAGTGAATCGGCTTCATTTGATTTTGCAGTGTAAGACGAAGCCGGATTTAAATCTCTGAGTTTATCCGGAGAGAGATGTATATGTACCGCATAGATATGGGCTGCATAATATAGTATCAACAAAAAAACTGATATTTTTTCTAACCGTTTCATGCCCTGAGTTTTCTGCCTTTTTCGCATTGATTCATATAAGCAATCTAAAATCCTCATATTAACTAAGTGTTAAGCAAGAGTTAAGGAATTGTTAAGTTTGTTTTTATACTTTTTTCTTGCTCTTGCTCTTGCTCATAATCTTAATCGCTTTTATTTTCTCATGATCATAATCTTACCGAGACTTCTGAAAAAATAATTCTACTGAGAAAAAACAACCTTTGATAGAACGCGGATAACACGGATTTGACGGATTTTCGCAGATGTAATCCGCGTTGATTCGTTTAATCAGCGTTCATCCGTGTTCCATTCCTTATTTTTCAGAAGTTTCTTGCTCATAATCTTAATCCTGCCTACCGTCAGGCAGGCGTAATCTTGCCCGCCTTGCGTCGTCGCCCGCTTCGACCTGCCTACCGGCAAGGCAGGCTCGTATCTTGCGAGACGAGCAGAAGGCGAGGCAGGCTCGTAATCGAGTTCTAAATCCGATTAAGATTACGATTATGAGCACGATTAGGATTTGCTTGCGTAAGGTGAGTTAATAATTATTTAACACGCCAATAATCTTGTATTAACATTAGCCGCTTAAATTTGCGGCAGAATTAATAATTTTCTATCGATTTATGAGAATAGCTCACATTTCAGATCTTCACCTCTGTATGAAATTCAAACGGCACAATATTTTAAATACCATAAAATTGATTAGACATGCCATGGACAATGGCGCCGAACATTTGGTTATCACCGGAGATATTTCAGATAACGCGAACGATGCCGACTTTGTAATCTTCAGAGATATTTTGCAGCAGTTTAACTTACTTCGCCCGGATAAAGCAACTATCATTGTAGGCAATCACGATATATTCGGCGGACCGCAAACCGCCGAGGACGTTTACAAGTTTCCTCAGAAATGCTCCAACACGGATTATCACCGGAAACTGTACCGGTTCATCGAACATTTCCGCGAACTTTTTGAAAACACTTACAGACCAACCGAAGAAGTGTTCTTCCCGTTCGTTAAAGTGCTTGATAATATTCTTTTGATTGGACTGAATACTATCGATCATTACTCGAAACTGAAAAATCCTTTTGCGTCAAACGGGCATGTTTCAAAAACTCAGAGGAAATTGTTTAGTCAGCTTTTGCATAGACCGGAATTCAAGGATAAAACAAAAGTGGTTTTAGCTCATCATCACTTTTATAAAAAAGATGTTTCTTCAACAAGTTCGGAAAAAACTTTGTGGGAAAAGATTGAGCACTTTACAATGAAGCTGAGAGGCAAGAAAAAGCTTTTGAAATTATTTCACGAAAATGATGTTAAGCTTGTCATGCACGGGCACAGTCATGAAATGATGGAATACACCCGAAAAGGAATTACATTTCTAAATGCGGGCGCTTCGGTTCAAAGTACGGCTGGGCAAGAGACTGCAATTTACCTGATAGATATTTTTCCCGACTTAATACAGACTAACTTGGGTTTGGTAGCGGCACATCAAGTTGCAGAGCCCTCCGTACTTTCCATCGTTGGAGTTGAATAAGGTCATAAATCAATATACACTCAGTCTAAGGCTTACTCAACAGTTTTGACGGGACTGATGAGATAAAAATTCTTCGAAGACACTCTCAATCTAATATTTCGATTATCCTTGATGAAAATATATGTGCCGGAAACTTCCTCGATCTCGCCAATAAACTTATCATCCTGAGGATTTAGCGGATTAGGAAACGAATAAACAACTGAATCGCCTATATCAAATCTCATAACATGCTCGAAATTGTTTACGCTAAAATAACATGTCTGTGTTACGGGAATATTATGAAACTGTTAAGATGAAATTAAGAATCAATTCATGATTCTATGTTAATTAATTATTAATTCTCTTCTGCCGTCTATCGAAGGTACTAACGGTTCAATAACTTTGTATAAAGGAAATATTGATTCTTATATTTAGCAGACAAGAAAGATAAATGCCAAAAAATTTAATTAAGAGGAAAATTTTTGTATGGAAAATCAGAAAGCCTGGGTTGTAACTGCTGATATGGGTTACGGCCACCAAAGAGCAGTTCATCCTCTAAGAAGCATTGCCGAGGGTGAAATTATAACGGCAGGCGCAAACGGAGGATCAACAAAAACCGAACAGAAACTCTGGAGAAGAGTTTTGGGTGCCTATGAGTTTATCTCGCGCGCAAAAGGAATTCCTCTGGTAGGCAAATCAATTTTTAATCTGCTCGAAATATTTCTTAGAATCCCCTCGTTCTATCCGATGCGCGACCTCTCGAACAAAACTTTCCAGGTTGATCTGTTGGAGAAAAGCATCAAAAAAGGTCTGTGCGAAAGCATGATAAAGCAAGTCTCGGCTAAACATCTGCCGATCGTTACTTCATTCTATGCACCCGCAATTGCTGCCGATTCAATCGGTCTGAACGCCGTTTACTGTATCATCTGCGATGCTGATATTAACCGTGTCTGGGCGGCAAAAGAACCGTGGGAAAGTAAAATAGTTTACTTTGTTCCATGCGGGAAAGTCGCTCAACGACTGAAAGCATACGGCGTACCTAACGAAAAAATATTAATCACCGGTTTTCCTCTGCCTGAGGAATTAACCGGCGATGAAAATCTTACAACCCTAAAAAGTGATTTGGGCAAAAGATTAAAAAGACTCGATCCAGCCGGAATATTTTGGGCGAGACATGGAATGAATGTTAAATATTTTCTCGGTGAAGAGAATTGCAAAGAGCCCGCCGATAAAAAAATTACACTCACATATTCGGTCGGCGGCGCAGGTGCTCAAAAAGAAATTGGCGGACTGATTACAAAGAGTTTGAAAAATAAAATTTTAGACAACGAGATAAAACTTAACCTGGTTGCAGGCACAAAAGAAAACGTTAAGGAATATTTTGAATTTGTTGCCAACAAGATTACAGCCGATAAATCAAAGATCAATGTTATTTATTCCGAATCATTAAGCGGCTACTTCGATAATTTCAACGGCGCATTGCATGAAACGGATATACTTTGGACGAAACCAAGCGAGCTTTCTTTTTACAGTGCCTTGGGCTTACCAATAATTATGGCACCGGCAATCGGCTCTCAGGAAAAAGCAAATAGGAAATGGCTAAACGAAATTCGCGCCGGAGTGAAGCAGCTAAAACCCGAATACACGGATCAATGGCTGCCGGAAATGATTAAGAACGGTTCTCTTGCCGAAGCTGCTTGGTTCGGATTTTTGAAAGCGCGGAAACTTGGCACGTACAATATCATCGAAATTCTAAAGAACGGAAAAATGAAGCCGGAACTCTCGCCGGTAATAAGATAAACAATGACCACAAAGAAAAAAATAATGTTTGCATACTTAAGAACTGGAGGCGGGCACCTGGCTCCTGCGCGAGCTTTGTCAAATTATATCAACGCCGAAATGCCGCTAACAGCTGCTACTGTCTTAGTCGACGGCTTGGAAAAGAGCAACGCATTTTCAAAACTGGTAATAGAAGACGGTTACAGGTTCCTTCAAAACAAAGCCAACCGGCTTTACGAATTTATTTATCTGGTTCACAAAATAAAACCGATGGCTTGGATAAGTACACTCCTGATGTCGATAAACACAAAAAAATATTTATCGGAGATGATCAAAAACGAGAAGCCGGACACGATTGTAATTCTTCATTTCTTTTTGATCAGACCGATTAAAAGCATTGTCAAAAATTCCGGGAGAAAAATAGAAGTTGTTTCAGTGGTGACGGATCCGTTCACTCCGCATCCTCTTTGGTTTCTGGATAAAGAACAAAAGTTCGTTGTTTTCAGCGATCGATTGAAAGTACATTGCATTCGTGTTGGCATTCCTGAAATGAATCTGAAAGTTCTTCCCTTCGTAGTCGATCAAAAATATTCAAAGCTTGCAGACGAGAAAAACAAGGAAGCGTTAAGAACTACGTTCGGATTCACAAACAAGAAAATAGTTTTAATCCTTGGTGGAGGAGACGGAATGCCCAATGGCGAGAAAATTGTAAAAAAACTTCTGAGGCTGAGCGGAAAAATTGAAATCGCGTTTGTTGCCGGAAAGAATAAAGAAATGTTCAACAATATCTCATTGATGAAGAAAAAGAATAGCATTGAAAGGCTAAAGCTTTTCGGTTTTGTCGATCATATTTATGAACTGATTAGCGTCTCGGACATTATCATAACTAAGTGCGGCGCTTCTACGTTGATGGAAATTCTTCTTTCTCAAAAAGTGCCTGTCGTAAACAGATATTTATGGGAACAAGAAAAAGGCAACGTTGATTTCTTGCTCCGTCATAAGATGGGTATTTATGAGCGCCGAATTGAAAAACTGGCTGAAGAAGTAGAACGATTGATAGATGATAAAGATTACTACACTAAATATGTCAACAACATTGTTAAACAGGACATAACAAACGGAGTAGGCGAAGCTGCGGAATACATTCTAAGTTTATAAGGCAACATTTCCGCTGGAATCGAGAAAATCATCGCAACCGACTGTTCAGATTTAGGATTATAATCACTAATTTTCCAACCCGTAAAATATTTGGAAAGAAAATGAAGAATAAGTTTTTACTTCTGTTTGCTCTGTTGATATTTTATTCCACTGCATTGCTTGCTCAAACTCCCGCAAAACCAAAACTGGTGGTGGGCATTGTCATCGACCAAATGCGTTTTGATTATTTATATAGATTTCAATCCAACTACGGCAAGGACGGATTCAACCGTTTAATGAACGAAGGGACAAACTTTACTTACGCTCATTTCAATTATGTGCCCCTTTATACTGCGCCCGGTCACTCATCAATTTACACGGGAACCACTCCTTACTATCACGGCATAATCAGTAACAACTGGTACGATAGAAAAACCGGAAAGGTAATTTACTGTTGCGATGACAATTCCGTTAGCGGAGTTGGAACAGACGGTGCCGAAGGAAAAATGTCGCCGAAAAACTTACTTGCAACAACAATGACCGACGAGTTGAAAATTGCTTCGAACGGTATGTCGAAAGTTGTTTCCGTTTCACTGAAAGACCGCGGTGCTATTTTACCCGGCGGACATAGCGCAGATGAAGTCTATTGGTATGACGGCGAATCCGGAAAATTTATTTCCTCTACTTATTATATGAAAAATCTTCCGGCGTGGGTAGAAAAATTCAACGAAAAGAAATTGGCTGACTATTATTTAAGTAAAGATTGGACGCTCTCGCTTCCAACCGACAGATACAAAATTAATTCGCCGGACGATGCGAGGTACGAACCGGATTTATTTCATGAAGG
Organism: Bacteroidota bacterium; assembly: GCA_021820065.1. GTDB lineage: Bacteria > Bacteroidota > Ignavibacteria > Ignavibacteriales > Melioribacteraceae > Fen-1258. The sequence continues at coordinate 15,817 of JAKAEE010000055.1, forward strand.
GAAAAATACATTTCCGCACAGCTTCAAAAACATCGATCCGAAAACAAAATACGAGACATTCAGATACACTCCGTACGGCAATCAAATACTTCTGGATTTTGTAAGCGAAATTCTTTCAAACGAAAAATTAGACGGAACGGACGCAACCAATTTTCTTGCAATCAGTTTTTCATCCACCGATTACATCGGTCATGAGTACGGACCCAACTCCGAAGAAGTTGAAGACACGTACATCAAGCTGGATCGTCAAATCGCTGAACTGTTGAAGCTCCTTGATAAACATATCGGAAAGAACAACTACCTTCTCTTTCTTACTGCAGACCACGGCGCTGTTGAAGTGCCGGAACATTTGAAAGATTTGAGAATTCCAGCAGGAAATTTCGATCCGAAAATTATCAGAGATTCGGTAAACGCTTTTGCACAAAGAGAACTCAAGACCAACGGCATAGTTGAGAAGTTTATCAATAAACAAATTTATTTGAACTACAACAAAATTGAATACGCCGGTTTGAGAGCTTCTGAGTTAGAAGATAAAATTAGTAATTACCTCTACTCAACGTTCCCCAAGATCGCTGATATTCGCAAAAGAAGCGTCCTACTGAACAAACTTGCAAAGCGGGATTCCGATAATTTTATTTTAAATGGCTTCAACTATCAGCGCTCCGGAGATATTGCAATCGAGCTTCAGCCAAATCTTCAATTCAATGCCGGAGAAGACAGAGTTACTCACGGTACACGCAATTCATACGATACACACGTCCCAATGTTATTTTTCGGCTGGAAAATTCCGCACCATGAATCGAACGAGCCCGTTTACACAATAGATATTGCGCCAACTATAAGCAGCTTACTGCACCTTACAGAACCTTCATCATGTATAGGCAAACCAATATTGGATGCTCTTGATCATAATCTTGATCTTGATCATGATCAATAACATATATATTCAGAGCAAAGAAAAGATAGGATGAGGCAATTTGGATCGGTTTGCCCCATTGAAGAAAAGTCCAACTGTAGGGATCGGTCTCAGACCGATCCGGCAGACTCTAATTTTCTAACCGTAAGAGGTTGTCTTTAAAAAAGTAGAGCGAACAGTCTGTTCGCTCTACAAAGTATAAATTAAGTCGACCGGTTTCGTTAACATTTACGTAGGGATCGGTCTCAGACCGATCATCCAGAGAGGCGAGCCCGCCTTGCGTTGCCGAATGCGAAGCGATGCGAGCGACCGACCCCCCAAGCTCGCTCTACCGTCCGCCTTTGGCGGATTAAAAACAAAAAAAAAGGTCTGCATAAAAAGTAAAGCGAACAGACTGTTCGCTCTACAAAGTATAAAGATCAGTTTTGTTAACACTTACGTAGGGATCGGTCTCAGACCGATCATCCAGAGAGGCGAGCCCGCCTTGCGTTGCCGAATGCGAAGCGATGCGAGCGACCGACCCCCCAAGCTCGCTCTACCGTCCGCCTTTGGCGGATTAAAAACAAAAAAAAAGGTCTGCAT
>JAKAEE010000130.1 GCA_021820065.1 Bacteroidota bacterium
GCAGTGCATTGTCTTTTGTGATGAAGGAACGAACGAAGAAATAAATGAAATAAATAATCGTTGCAAGAATAAAATAAAACACAATTTGAACGTGAGCGCCGAGGACAAGAAGATGCATGCCGAGCAGGAACAATGCAAAATCCAGCCACGTAATTTTTTTCTGAAATTTGAAAAGCATCATCAAGATAAAAGGAAAGACGGCAAGACTCATCAGCTTTGTGATGTGACCGATATAAAAGAGAAGCACAATCCCGGTGCTGAAAATTGTTGCAACCGAAACAAGAAAGCTAATGCCACGTCCGGCGCCGAAACTTCGCATAAAAAAAAATGCCGTAAAAGCGAGAATGACAAAACTGAAAGTATAAATGGCGTTGTAATCATGGAAAACTGCAGAATAAATTTTTGATGTGTAAGAATAAACATCGGCGGTTAAATCGAACCAGCGCAGCGACATTGATGTAGCGACCGCAGGCATTCCGCAAAATATGTATGGGTTCCAAAGAGAAAAGCCATCACGGTCTTTGGTAGCATACTCGCGCAGACTTTTTACCTGGATAAGATCGCCGGAAGATGTTGTCTTATCGCCGAACATTACAGGCGAAAAGAAGATTAAGATTAAGATCAAGAGTAAGAGTAAGAGCGCAGGTGTTTGATACTTCTCCGGAATATACTTGCTGAACTTAAATCCGGCATCTGCTGATTTTTGTGTGACCGATTTCTTGTGTTGCTTTCCCATTTATTCTCCGTTTTGTAATTCTGAATTCCGCCTTGGCGTGACGAAGAATCTCTTACTTATAGTATAGGAGACTCTTCACTTCGCTCAGAGTTAAAAAATTATTGTTTTAGCGTAATTTTCCCAGCTCATGTTTTTAGCTTGCTCTTCAATCCGTTCGCGCGGAATAGGATTATTCAAAAATTCTTTCATCACCGAATACATTGTATCGATATTGTCCGGCTCGGCTAAATATCCGTTGTTGCCGTGTTTTATCGTTTCAGGAAAATGCCCAACTTTAGTCGCGATTGTCGGCAGCTTAAAATTATACGCCATGGATTCAACGCCGGAAGGCGTGGCAACAAGATAAAACAAAACATTGCAGTCCGCCACTTGAAAATATTTGTGAACTTCTTCATTACCGACATATCTGTTCACTACAACAACTTGATCGCTAATGCCGAGTTGATTAATCAATTCGAGCGGGCGGTAATTGCTTTCGTCATCGGCTTTACGGATAAGGATTTTCTTGATCAGCGCGAACACGCCTTGTTTTATCTTGGTTGAAAATTTTTTTGAGTCCAGCGTATTCCAGAATGATTCACCGACAACAAGAAGCGAAACATCGTCGCGTTCTTTTGCAAGTTTTGCAAACGAGGTGATCACGTTATGCAGACCTTTGTACTTACGGATGAATCCGAAGAAAAGAAAAACATGCTTGCGAAGTCCCAATTCCTTCTTAACTTTTTCTTTGTCGAACTTGGGATCGGGCGTGAACATATCGTAAACGGGATGGTAGAGCTTTAGAATCTGCTGTTGGTTATTGGTTCCCGGTTGTTGGTGATCCAATCGTTTTTGATCTTCTTTACATAAAGTGTAATTCTGATTGGGAAAAACTTTTTTCAGTTCATCAAATGTTTTGAGCGAGTGAACAATAAATGTATGCGGTTTCGAAAGAGCGTAGCGAAGCATTGCTTTATCAATCGCGCTTCCTTCTTTCTGTGCAACGACGTGAAGATCAAAAATAATTTCGCATTTGCATATTTTCTTCAAATTCTTCGCGATGAATCCCATTGGCAAACCTTGAACCGCGATTGCCCATTGAAAAATTGTTATGTCGGGATTGATCTCTCTGATAACATTTACAGTCCGTTTCCATGAAAACGGATTATTGTAATTCGTTACATACTGAACTTTTATGTTTGTCCCGCCTAAAAGATTTTTCTTGCTGGATCGATCAATGAAATCGCGGGGGATGATAGACGGGTATTGTTGCGTCCATGAAACGATATGAACTTCGGCGCCGAGTTTATCCAGAGCTTTTGCAAGCGATACGGTGTAATTTGCAATTCCACCTTTGAATTGCGGACCGGGGCCAAAGATGACAACTTTTTTCATAAGGCAATTGAGAATTGACCCGCTTCGACTCGCTGAATGTGAATGCAGCGAGGCGAGGAATTGCGAATTGAGAATTTTTTGATTTTATTTTTCACAGCTTGCCTTAAGTAGAACGTTTTACTTTTCACGTTTCACCTTTCACGTTTTTCACGGCAACATCGTAAACACGCTTCATTCCTTCTTCCAAAGAAATTTTGGGCTGCCAGCCGAGTCTCTCTTTTACAAAACTCATATCGCAATATCGCGAATGAACGCCCATCGGTTTATCGACCAACGGTTTAATGGTTGGCATGTATCCGGCAAAATTGCCGAAAAGTTTTATAAGATCGATAAACGATGTGAGCTTACCGGAACCGATATTTATTGCAGTGCCGTCGTGAATTTTATCCATCGCAAGAAACATGGAGTCCATTACATCATCTATGTGAACAAAATCTCTTCCTTGCTGTCCGGTTCCCCAAACTTCGAACGGGTTTTCTTTCTTTGCAGCTCGCGCCGCAATTGCCGGAACGGGGTAAGTTAAATCTTGGTCTTCGCCGTAACCCGAAAAAGGTCGGATGCACACAATCGAAATTCCATAATTTTTTGCTGCGATCTTTGCTAAAAATTCTCCCGTCATTTTTGTCCAGCCGTAAGTTAGATCGGGCATGCCGAGAGTGAAACCATCTATATTAATATCTGCTTCTTTTAATGCGACGGCGCCGCCTTCCGTTTGCATGTTGATCGGATAAGCAGCACTGGAACTCGGATACATAACACGTTCCGGTTTTGCTTTCGCGATCCAGTTAAAGAATTCAGCGTCTATGGAAAGATCGAGCGCAACCGCCATCGGATCACCTTCAATTTTAGCGCGACCGCCCACGATTGCAGCAAAATGAAATGCATCGGCAAATCTTTCTATCTTCAATCCGTAATCTTGTTCCAGCCATTTTGGATTTTCCTGAAGTTTGTTTAAGAATTTCCGGAAATCCATCTTCCAATAAAAAAGCCGTTCTTCTTTTCCAAAAATTTCTATGTCTTTGAATTTCTTTGTTGCCGAATCTTCCAGCCATGTTGATGGGTGTGTCCCGACAGAAAGATTATCGATCATAATCACGTAATCATTGGTGCGTTTCAATAATTGTTTTACAGTGTTTCTGCCCACAAATCCGCATGCGCCGGAAACCAGATGATACTTCATCAGAACAAATCCTTTAAGTTGATCGAAAAATAAGAATTTTTATTTAGAAGATGATTTGAAAAAACCATCTCAAACCGTTGCAATGAGCATTTAATAGAATAGATGGGCAAATTAAAGCATATATTTCATTATAGAAAAAAAGGAAATACGATGATTTTGTTTAAAGACTTGGGTGTGGACGAAAAGATTCTTGATTCAATAAAAGAAATTGAATTTGAACATGCCACTCCCGTGCAAGAAAAAGTTATACCGCTTTTGTTAAAGGAAGATATACAGGACGTGATTGCACTTGCCCAAACAGG
>JAKAEE010000131.1 GCA_021820065.1 Bacteroidota bacterium
AATATTATCTTGATGAAATTCTCGATTATAAGCCGGATCAATATCAAACGCTCAAAGATTGCGATGCGCTTTTGATTTTGACGGAATGGAATGAATTTCGAAATCCGGATTTTGATAAGATAAAATCTTCTCTTAAAGCTCCGGTTATTTTTGACGGACGGAATATTTTCGAACCGGCTAAAATGAAAGAATTCGGATTTACCTACCATAGCATCGGCAGAAAGCCGGTAGTCTGAGCCAACAAAAAAATAAGAAATTGAGACTCAACATTTAATCAGCGTTGAGTCTCACGAGTTCAAAATCTTTTCGTAGTATTCCACGTATTTGGGCAGAACCAATTTCTTGTCAAAATTTTTCACTGCACGCTCACGTGCATTCTTAGAAAAATTGTTATATCGTTTTTCGTTGGTAAACAGTTCTATCGCGTATTTTGCCATCCGGTCAATGTCGCCGATTTCTGCAATGTAACCGGTTTCATTGTGAATGTTCAGTTCCGGCAATCCGCCGACGGAAGAACTGATAACCGGAATTCCGCACGCCATAGCTTCGAGTGCCGATAATCCAAAACTTTCTGATTGAGACGGCATTAAAAAAACGTCTGATGCGTTCAATATTTCCGTTAATCCGTCCTGCTTGCCCAAAAAGATTACATCCTTATGAATATCCAGTTCGCGAGCGAGGCGTTCACATTCGGAACGATCGGGACCATCGCCAATAAGAACTAATTTAGTTGGAATTTCCTTTTTAACCTTGGCAAGAACTCTGATTGCATCGGTCACTCTTTTCACAACGCGAAAGTTTGATGTATGAACAAGAACCTTTTCTCCGTTAGGTGCAATGTGCTTACGAAATATTTCGCTCTCTTGCGGCTTAAATTTTTCCACATCAATAAAGTTGTAAATAACCTCAATATCTTTCTCGATATTGTAATTGGTTAGAGTTTTTTCCTTGAGAAATCTCGATACTGCAGTAACCCCGTCGCTTTCTTCAATGCTGAATTTAACCAGCGGCATGAACGACGGTTCTAATCCAACCAAAGTAATGTCAGTGCCGTGAAGTGTCGTGATGAATTTCAAATTCTTCTTCGATTTCCGTAATACTTGCCTTGCCAAATATGCGCTTACGGCATGGGGAATCGCGTAATGAACATGCATTAGGTCAAGATCTTCAAATTCGAAAACTTCCAACATTTTGCTTGTTAACGAAAGTCCGTATAGAGAATGTTCGAACAATGGATAACTGCTCATTTCAACTTCGTGAAAAAAAATATTCTCATAAAACTGATTCAAACGATGAGGCATTGCATAACTAATGAAATGTACTTGATGACCCATAGAAGCCAGCGCCAATCCCAACTCGGTAGCAACAACCCCGCTGCCGCCGTAAGTTGGGTAACACGTAATTCCGATTTTCATAAGCGATCTCTTTTCCGGTGAGTTTTTAATTCGTTATTTTTTAATGTTAAACAAGGTTGGTATTAGTTTTGTTCAAAATACATTTTTTTTGATTCAATGAAAATTTTAGTAATCGGACACTCGATAGTAGATCGTTTTGAAGGTGCGGAAAATGAACCGCCGAAACCGGGGGGTGTATATTATTCGGCGCTTGGATTATTGTCTGTAGCAAAACCTTCCGATGAGATATATTTATTAACATCATGGAACGAAAAGTCATTTCAAATATTTGAGAGAGTTTATTCAAGGGTAAATCTGAGTTTCGCTACTCGCGTTGAATCTTTACCGGAAGTAATTCTTAAAACATCGGGAGCTGGTGAAAGGGAGGAAGAATACAAAAACTTATCGAGTCAGTTAGATATCAACCATGTGAATGACTGGAATATTTTTGACGGCTTTCTAATTAACATGATTACCGGATTCGATATTTCGCTTGAGCAATTGCAAACAATAAGAAAGAAATTTCATGGGCTGATTTATTTTGATGTCCACACTTTAGCCCGCGGAATCAGCACCAACATGAAGAGAGAGTTTAGACCGATACCGGAGGCATCTCTCTGGCTGAAAAACATTGATGTCGTACAGGTAAATGAAAATGAAATTAAAACGCTGGACCAATCGGCAAACGAAATGGAATGCGCAGCAAATATTTGTGGTATGGGTCCGAAGTTACTGATTGTTACAAAAGGTAGTGCTGGAGCAAAAGTTTATTTCAAAGATGGAATTGATGTCGAATCTATTTTTAGTAAAAGTGAGCACGTTAATACTGTAAACAAAGTTGGATGCGGCGATATCTTTGGGGCGGTTTTCTTTTATTCCTATATTTCCACGCGCGATATTGTCCTTTCTCTTAAACGTGCAAACAATGCAGGTACAGTTGCAGCGTCAATATCAAATTTAACCGAACTTTCTAAGATTGATATTCATGATTAGCTCAGATATGATAAAGAGGAGAATTCTAATAATCGGTTCCAACGGAATGTTGGGGCAGCGGCTCGTTGAATACATGAGCCAGTCATCCAACAATGAACTGCTTTGCGCTTCGTTTGAAGATGAATCTTACATCCCAAATGTTGAATACCGCAAACTGGACATAACACAAAAAAATAATGTGCGAGAGATAATTCTAAATTTCTTTCCGGATTTTATTGTTAATACTGCGGCATTTACAAATGTTGATAAATCGGAAACGGAAAAAGAAACGGCTTGGAAAGTAAATGTTAACGGCGTTGAAAATATTTCTTTGTATTCATGGACGGTTGATGCCCATCTCATTCATTTTTCAACAGATTATATTTTTGACGGCAAGAACGGACCTTACACAGAAAACGATAAACCGAATCCGATCGGTTATTACGGCCGCACAAAATTAGCTTCGGAAAATTCCATAAAGACGAGCGGTACCAGATTTACAGTTATCAGAACAAACATTTTATATGGTCCGGCAAAATATGGTCGCCCGGATTTTGTAAGGTGGGCGGTTGATTCTCTTCGTGACGGTAAAACAATTAAAATCGTAACCGATCAAATCGGAAATCCAACTTACGTTGATGATCTCGTAGCTGCTATCTCGGCTATAGTTGAGTTTAAGAAAGAAGGGATTTACAACATTGGCGGTCCGGAATTTTTGTCTCGCTTCGATTTTACGCAGAGGATAGCAACCTTTTTTAACTTAGACAAAAATTTAATCAAACCTATTCTGACAAAGGAATTGAATCAGCCCGCGCCTCGCCCGCTTAAATCGGGGCTTATAACATTGAAGGCAGAAACCGAATTGGATTTTCGCCCAACCGGCATAGAAAAAACTTTCGAACAGATAAAAAGGATACTTCATATCTAAAAAATATTTTTCCATCATGTTAAATTGGTAATTGACAAATTGCTCTTTAATGCTGAATTTATAATTGGAAATCGTTTCAAATAAAATGAACCTTAACAACAAATGAGGAGTGAACTATGAAGAAGCTATTATTAGTTGTAGCAGCAGTAATGTTTGTTAGTTCGTTTACTTATGCACAGTCTCAAGTTCAAAGCGGAACATTCTTCTACGGAAAAGACAAGAATGAAGGTTATACTCTGAATACGAATCAAGGAAGAAGAACCGTTGAGTATGAAATCACTTTTAACAA
>JAKAEE010000056.1 GCA_021820065.1 Bacteroidota bacterium
CGCGGATGATGTCCATAATTTTTCTGAGCACTTTGTAACCAAGCGGCAGCCAAGAATAGATTCCGGCAGAAAGCTGCCGCACCAATCCGGCGCGGATCATTAATATGTGGCTTGGAATTACCGCTTCCGAAGGCACTTCTTTTAGAGTCGGAATAAAAGATTTGCTTAATCGCATTATCGAAACATGTTAGTTGGAAAATTATGGGCAAAGATAAGAAATGGAAAAGCGAATAGGAAATTGTGGTAAATTGGCAGACAAATTTCGAACGAATCTTTTTCTGTGTATCTTTACTTATAAAAGTTGATGCGTAACGAACATTTAGGAAACATGAAAACCGAAAAACACTTTGAAGATATGCCGCCGGAAGAATTCAGAAAGTACGGCAAAGAATTAATTGATTGGACGGCAAACTACCTTAACGGAATTGAAAAGTATCCCGTTTTGCCGGATGTAAAACCGGGTGAGATCAAATCTAAACTTCCGAAGAGTGCGCCGGAAGAATCTGAGCCGATGGAAAACATTCTTGCCGACATTGATAAAGTTATTTTGCCCGGCGTTACACACTGGCAGCACCCAAACTTCATGGCGTATTTCAATTCGACTGCGAGCGGACCCGGAATTCTCGGCGAACTTTTGAGCGCGGCGTTCAATACAAACGGAATGGTCTGGAAATCCTGCCCGTCGCTTACTGAACTGGAAGAGACAGTTTTGATTTGGTTCAGACAGCTAATGAATCTTCCAGAAAATTTCAGCGGGATCATTTACGATACTGCTTCCGTAAGTTCAATGCACGCGATTGCCGCGGCGCGTGAAAGCTTGAACCTTGGAATACGCGAAAAGGGAATGAGCGGTATTCCAAAACTCCGGCTTTACTGTTCCGAACACGCACATTCATCAATTGAAAAAGGTGCGCTTACGCTCGGCATCGGTCTCGACGGCGTTACAAAAATTCCGGTTGATACGGAGTTTAAGATGATTCCGGCAGAACTTGATAAAGCGATTCAACGTGATAAAGCAAATGGAATTATTCCGTTTTGTGTTGTTGCTACTATCGGCACGACTTCAACAACAAGCGTCGATCCTGTAAATGAGATTGCAGCGATTTGTGCGCGCGAAAAAATCTGGCTTCACGTTGACGGCGCTCATGCAGGAGTAACAGCAATGCTGCCGGAGATGAGCGGACACTTCAAAGGTTTGGAACGCGCAGATTCGTTCGTGGTTAATCCTCACAAATGGTTAACCGTGCCGGTTGATCTGAGTATTCTCTTCACTCGCAAGCCGGAAATTATTAAACGCGCGTTCAGCTTGGTGCCGGAATATCTGAAAACTGCTGAGGACTCGGTTGTTACCAACTACATGGATTACGGGATTCAGCTTGGGCGAAGATTCCGCGCACTTAAACTTTGGTTTGTGCTTCGTTACTTTGGCATTAGCGACTTGAGAGAAATGCTGCGCGAGCACATCCGGCTTGGTCAACTCTACGCATCATGGATTGATGAGCACCCGATGTTTGAACGCTTAGCACCGACACCTTTCAGCACAACATGCTTCCGCGCCAAACCGGACGGTTGGGAAGATGAAACAAAACTAAATCAGCTCAACGAAAAACTTATGAACGAAGTAAACGCAACCGGAAAATTATTTATCACTCACACAAAACTGAACGGCAAGTTTACGATAAGATTGGTTATCTCCGGATTGCGGCAGCAAGAAAGACATGTTAAAGACGCTTGGCAACTGATTCAGAATACATTGAACAAGTTCGTAAAAAATTAATTGTGAGTAACTTTCACTCTTGATCGTGCTCTTACTCAGCAAAGAGTTAGAGCAAGAGCATGATTAAGATTAAGAGCCTGCCTCGCCTACTCGCCTCGTTTCGACAAGTCTTACGAGTCGAAGCGGGCGGCGACGCAAGGCGGGCAAGATTAAGAATTAAAATCAGAATAATCCTTCAATCGAGAGATATCTTTCACCGGTATCGTAATTAAAAGTAAGGATTCTTTTGCCTTCGGGAATCTCGCCTAATTTTTTTGCTACTGCGGCTAATGCGGCGCCTGAAGAAATTCCAGCAAAAAGCCCTTCCTCTTTTGCTGCTCTCTGTGTGAACTCAAACGCTTCTTCTTTCGAAATTGTTATTGCGCCGTCTAGTAAAGTTATATCAAGATTTTTTGGAATGAATCCCGCGCCGAGACCTTGCAGCGGATGAGGTCCCGGTTGTCCGCCGGAAATAACCGCAGACGCTGCCGGCTCTACAGCAAAAACTTTAAGCTGCGGGAATTTCTCTTTCAACACTCGTGATACGCCGGTTATGTGTCCGCCTGTACCGACACCTGTAATTAAGTAATCAATTCCATCCGGAAAATCATTTAGAATTTCTTGTGCGGTTGTCTTGATGTGAACTTCAATATTGGCTTCATTTTCAAACTGCTGAGGTATCCACGCATTCGGATTATTTGCGGCGATCTCCTTTGCTTTGGCGATCGCACCTTTCATTCCCATTTCTTTCGGCGTCAACTCAAACTTTGCGCCGTATGCCGACATTAATTTTCTGCGTTCCACCGACATTGATTCCGGCATCACCAAAATCAATTCGTATTTCTTTACCGCGGCAACCATCGCCAAACCGATTCCGGTATTGCCCGATGTCGGTTCAACAATTACGCTGCCCGGTTTCAAGATTCCTTTTCGTTCGGCGTCTTCAATCATGGAGAAAGCAATTCTATCTTTTATGCTTCCGCCCGGATTGGCGCGTTCGAGCTTTATCCAAACTTCATGTTTGTTGCCGAATAAATTATTTATTCTAAGATGCGGTGTATTGCCGATTGTTTCGAGTATATTCTGCGCTTTCATTTTTGTTCTCCTTAAATTATGAAATCAATTGATTGTTCAAATTCTTGACTGCTTCGCACCCGGACTTCACTTTTGTTATACACAATTGAGTTTGCCGGAATGCTTTGCGTTATCCACGCATTGCCGCCGATAACGCTTCCTTTGCCAATAACAGTTTTCCCGCCGAGTATAACCGCTTGCGAATAAATTATTACATCATCTTCAATTGTGGGATGACGCTTCGTCTGCGAAAGGCTTTTATCAACGCTTAACGCGCCGAGTGTTACGCCTTGATAAATTTTTACGTTCTTACCAATAACCGTTGTTTCACCGATTACGATTCCCGTCCCGTGATCGATGAAAAACGGTGAGCCGATTTGCGCGCCGGGATGAATATCGATGCCGGTTTTCTCGTGAGCATACTCGGTTAGAATTCTCGGAATGATCGGCAGATTCAAATTATAAAGTTCATGCGCAATTCTATAAATCAATATTGCCATGAAGCCGGGATAGGCGAGAATAACCTCGTCAATATTTTCCGCAGCGGGATCGCCTTTGTAGATTGCTTCGGCATCAAACCAAAGTTTATCATGTATTCCCGGAATCTTTGCGATAAATTGTTTTGCCGTCTCGCCGGCATCGCCGGGGAAATGTGAATTCAAATTTTTGATCAAACTGATAAGATTTCTTTCCATCAGCTGAAGCTTTGCAAGAACGTCTTCGGAAGAATAATATACCTTGCTTGAGAAATGCGGAAACAGAAAATCTATAAGTTCGGTTATATATTCAATCGCTTCCGTCTTCAAAGAAGAAGTGCATGAATGTGTCTGTCTCTTGCTTAAAAGAGATTTTGAAAAATTTAAAAATAAATCGTTTCCAATTTTTTGCGTTTTCATGTTTGTATATGTGATTGTTAAAAAAGAATTACTTAGATGAAAAACCGTGATAGTATTAGCAGCAACAACAGCAGCAGACTAACGAGGGGGTAAAGCTATTAGAAGAAGAAACCGGGGATTGGCTTCTTGAATCTGAATTGATGATATGTAACGTTTTTGTGTTCATTACTAAAATTTGCGTACAAATATACTAACAAATTTTTGAAAAAATAGTTCAAAAGGAAAATTGGCAAAGAATAATTTATCGATAATAAAAAAGCGGCAGTATCGCCGCTTCTCATGTTGAAAAATAATAGTTCTATTATTTAACAACCGTAACGTCTTGAGCTTGGGGTCCTTTTGGTCCATCGCCAACGGTGAATTCAACTGCTTGACCCTTTTCAAGAGTTTTGTATCCGTCGTTCTGAATGGAAGAGAAATGAACGAATACATCGCCACCTTGAGTGCGCTCAATAAAACCGTAACCTTTAGCAGCGTTAAACCATTTTACGGTTCCATTTTCACGATCTGCCATTAAAAAAACTCCTATAAAAATAAAATAATACTTAACTACCGGGACAAATTAACGTGACCAGCGTTTAAGTTTTGGTTGAAACAGCAGTCACATTTATCGTCCAACGCCTTCAACATAGCAAAAAATTATAAAACAAGAAACAAATTTATGAACTCATCTGGCGCGCGCCACTCCAGCGGGATGTTTTTTCTTGATGAAGAATGTTTTTTTATTTAGGTTCCAATCAATCCTTTGGGGAATTGGATTGATTTTTTATTGTTCAGATATTCATTTCGCAACCCGCCAATGGCGGCACAATTCCTTAGGGGGAAACTCAACAAGAATTTTTTTTAATGATGATGCGGGCGTCTGCGCTTTTGGTTCCCCACGATGAATCGTGGGGTTAGAATTTTTTGAGTGCGAATAAGACAGACGCCTCCGGCAATGGTTAATGTCATTCTGAGAGAGTCCCGAAACCTTGGCCGGGACGAACGAAGAATCTCTTTTCCACTCCTTTTTAGATTCTTCATCCCGGCCTTGGTGGGACTTAGAATGACAAAAACAGCGGTTTCTAGTGTGTATCTTATTTCATGCCGGAACCTGATCCGGCATCTATTGAAATATTGCGTTTTTGGAGCGAAAATGCACCACGCTGATACATCGGAGAGTCAAAACGACTCTCGGATGCACTCGGGAGAGTCGGCCGGACTCTCCGGAGAGTAATTTTGATACTCCGGACAGTCGCCGCAATGCTCGGAAGCGTCGTTTTGGTGATGGGGAGAGCCGTTCCGGTGCTTAGGAGGACCTCTGCGACGCTATGGAGAATCGTTTTAGTGCTTCGAAGAGTACCGGCAGTGCTAAGGAGCGTTGTTTTTACTCTCTGGAGAACTAACGCGGTGCTCGGTAAACTAAAAGTGATGCTTCGGGTAAATTCAGCGTAAGAATTGCGAATTGCGAATTAAATAACAGCCGTCAGGATTTCTACTGGCGGGATAAGTAATGGTTATGTGCAATTTAATGTGGAGGATATTTTGTATAAAAAATTTCTAATAGTTCTCGTGATTTTTATTTCATCAATCGTATATTCTCAAAGTTTCGAGCATTTTGGTCTTAAAGTTGGAACAACTGCTTCTTCTCCAATATGGTCACACGATTCTAAGAGTGATTCACACGTTCAAACAAAATGGGGATTAGATATTGGTGCATTTGTTGAACTTGGTCTTGGTGAAGATATTGCTCTTGTTCCGGGAATACATTTTATTCAGAAAGGTTTGAGATACGACATACCAATTACGACTATGGAATTTCCAGACGGGACCGGTCGATTTATTACCTTAAAGCCAAATGTAAATTACTTATCAATCCCTATTGATATCAAGTACACATTTTATAAATCATTATTTGAGCTCTATACTATTGGTGGAGGAAGATTGGATTTTGCAGTTGATAAAAATGGTGATGGGTTTGATTATCAATACAAAGAATTCAATAATGTTGATCTTGGTGTAAGTATCGGAGCAGGCGTTAGGACAAAGAATTTAATTGGCATTGGCACTGGATTGGAGTTCCGATACAGTCCGAATGTAACTGCTAGTTATTCTCAATCGAATGAAAAGATTACTAATAATGCTTTTGAGATTCTTTTTGTTATTTATCATTGATACACATAACACCCCGCACCCCAGCATAAGTTGCGGGACAGGCAAAAAGCAAGTTAAGGATAAACCTCCGAGGTTTCGCCACATTGTGGTTGCTATGTAAAAAACCTCGGAGGTTTGTATAGTAGATAAACAACAGCCGCCGTTTTTGTGGCGGGGTAAATAATAATTATATGGCTAATAATTTAGAAGGAGAATAATGCTTTCAGAAATCTTATCTCGGCATAAATACTACATAGTTGTTTTTATTCTTTTCACAAGTGTTCAAATGTCAGGGCAATCGAAAATATATTTATTTGGAATGGGTGGTATAAATTATATCCCAATGAAAAACTTTTCCCATTTCTTACATCAATTATCAAATGAAAAGATTGATGAAGTGGGTTTTAATGGAAGTTTTGGGATAAAGTATTTCCTATCAGAGAATCAATCAATATCACTTAGCGCTGAAGTCATAAATAAAAACGCATCATATTCCGGAGGATTTTCCGGCGCAATATGGAATTTCAAAGTCATTCCTATTGTGGTTGGTTATCAATACTTATTCTCAGATGCCCAAAGTAGTTTCCGTCCTTTTGTCGGATTGAATGCTTCCTACTCTTTCATTGAAATTCGTGGAAAAAACTATACCGATAATCCACCTGATCCGAATGATTTTGTTAAAAAAAATATAATTGGAATTGAACCCAACATTGGGTTTAGTTATAGAATAGTTGAAAGGTATTATCTTTTAACAGAACTAAAATATAGAGCAGTAAGTGATATAGTTTTTTGGAATAAAGATGTAAATTTTTCCGGTTTAATATGGAATGTAGGAGTTCAAATAAATATTCTATAAGGTCAATAACCAGTGACTCGGCCCACTGTAGATAGAAAGAGTTTCATGATAAGGTAAGCGGCGCATTCGCGCCGCTTTGTTGAAGTACAATTACATATTCTTAACCATCATAGAAAGCTGGTTAGCTTGATTCTGGTTGTATTCAAACGCAATCTTTTTGTAGTTAACAAGATCAATGATGGTTCCAATCATACAAATGCCGCCGGTTAAGAGATAAAGAATTCCAAGACCGATCTGGTCGGTTAAAAATCTTTGGATGCCGGCAATTCCTAAAAACCCAACCAATGTAACAAGCAGAATTGTTTGAGGGTCTTTTCTGCGGGTGCGGTAAATGTTTGCAAACTGCTGCGCTTGTTTGTCGTCCATGTTTTTGAATAAGCCGCCGATATAGAATTGCTCGTCGCCCATTATTTCGGGAAGTAGTTCTAACACATTAGCCATAAGTTACCTCTTTTGTTTTGTGAAAGTTGAAATACATTTTTATAAAGAGTTTCGTCATGCGTGCTAAGATTAAAAAGAAAGCAAGAATCCCCAGCGGATGAGCTTTAAGCGAGTGCAATAAATCGCCGTGATAGAAAAGTGAAATCGATCTTCCCAATCCGCAGCCGGGACAAAATGTAATGCCCATGTTCTTAAACGGGCAGAGTGTGTAATGCTGCGGCTGGTATGGATTGATGAAGAGAAGATAGACCAATCCAATCAGCCATAACACGGCTTCCCATTCAACAAGTTTTAGAACCGGTATCAGTTTTTTCATATAATGATTTGGAATTGCCGATAGATTATAATTCAAAATTGTACACGAATCAAGTTCCAATTCTTTAGTCGTTTGGAACGGAGAATAGTTATCAAGGAAAGTGTCATGCCGGACGCTGGATTGTGTCCAGCGCAGGCAGCGATCCGGCATCAATAAGATTGGTTGAACTCATGTTGTTTTAGATTCCGGATCTAGCCCGCCTTACGTCGGGCCGTCCGGAATGACAATGCTACAAGTACACCTTCTTAATCGTCTCAACGGAGTTTGTTTCGTAGCGCACTATATCGAGGCTGTCGATTGAGCCGACAATCTCAATATCCTTTTTGTTCAGCTCGTCCGCGTAAGCTTTGCATGTGAATGCATCGCTGTTGTTGCCTACCCCCATGTGAGGAATGAAGGGGATATCGAGGCGCAGTTCACGTTCTAAAATGCCGGTGTACATTGCGTCGTGAAGCTTCACAAAGATACGGTAGCCCTCTTCGGGAATTAAGAACACATCTGTGTAATTGCTGAATGAGCTTTTTACAATTTGCGCGCACCGCAGAACAAAATAAAATTGGTTAAATCGCTTCGCCGTTTTTTCAACATGACGGATAAACATTTTCTCTTCAATGCTCGGTACGGGAAACACAACGGTGAAGTGAGGCTCAACAAGTTTGAAATAGCGCTCGTCATGTTTCGCGCGGAACGACTGAATCCATTCATAATCCTTTTTCTCAAGCTGCGGATATGCCAACACGACTAAAGACATAATCTCGTCTCAAAATTAGTTTGCATTTTATTCATTCAACCATTCAATCATGCACTTAAATACCGTTCCCGCACAACGTTCAAGTGGTGCAATGCGTGTCCGGCAAGAATGTAAGCGACGGCTCTAACCGTTACTTCGTTTTTATTCGCGATGCCTCTACGGGTCCACATTTCTTCCGAGAAGTTACCGAACATTTTCAGATTGGATTTGCGCAAAGCAACGAACTCTTCCACGATGTCGGTCAGTTTCAGTTTATCAAAGTTGGCGTTGGCAATGTAACCGTTTTGATCAAATCCCGGCAGACTGTTTTTTTCGCCGCGTGCAATGCACAACGCTCTGTATGCAAAGATTCGTTCGCCGTCCATTATGTGTCCCAGCACTTCTTTGACGCTCCATTTATCTGGCGCGTAACGGAACAACGCTTTTTCTTCCGAGACGCCGGAGAAAAGTTTTACTGTCTCGTCAAGCTGCTGTTTCAAATACTCAAGTATATCGATTTGAGGAACATCCTTGATATACTGCTGATAGGAAGGTGCGTATTCGTTTTGATCTGGGCGCTGCATAATACTCCTTTATCCCGCCGGAGGCGGATTTATTCTATTTCTCGTTTTAGATAGTTGTTGTAATCCGGCACGATGCGCGGATATTCTTCTTTCATCAGAGGTGAAGAAAAAATAAAATCCGCAGACGATCTGTTGTTTGCAATGGGAATATTCCAAACAACCGCGATTCTTAAAAGCGCTTTAACATCGGGATCGTGCGGCTGAGGTTCAAGAGGATCCCAGAAAAAAATTAGAACGTCAATTTCATTCTCGGAAATCTTTGCGCCGAGCTGCTGATCACCGCCAAGCGGTCCGCTCTGCAATCTAGTGACTTTGAGTTTTAGTTCTTCTTCAAGAAACTTTCCCGTTGTGCCCGTGGCGAGTATTTCATGCTTGCGGAGCGATTCGAGATTGAACTTCGCCCACTCAATCAAATCATGTTTTTTATGGTCGTGCGCTACAAGTGCAATCCTTTTTTGTTTTTTCATGGGTCGAATCATAAACGGTGCGCCTAATTGTGAAATTGTGATTAAAATTTATAAAAGTGGAAGCATATTAGCCAACCTTATGGTAGGTGCAAAAGCGACTAAAGCAAATTAAAGATTGATTTTTACACGCGAATTATGAAAGTTGCTTAGGATTTCAAATCCAACGGAGAACTTGCCATGCAGTCACGCCGTCAATTCATCAACAGATTTTTTGCTTCAACAGGCGCAGCAGTATTTTTATTGAAAGTGGACGCTCTGGCTAAAGCTGCAGATGCAATAGGAAAGTTAGCGCCGACAGTAACTCCAACCAAACTAGCAAGCGATGAAGATTTCTGGACACAAATTCAATCAGCATTTGAAATTGACCGAACATTGATCAACTTAAACAACGGCGGCGTTTCTCCTTCACCAAAAATTGTTGCAGACGCGATGAAAAAGTATCTGGACTATTCCAACCTCGCACCATCGTATTACATGTGGCAGCATCTTGAACCGAAATTGGAAACGGTAAGAGAAAAACTTGCTCATGTTTTCGGTGTCGATACTGAAGAAATTGCTATTACCAGAAATGCAAGCGAGTCGCTTCAAATTGTTCAGCAGGGATTGAATTTAAAACTGGGCGATGAGATATTAACAACGACTCAAGATTATCCGCGCATGCTTACAACGTTTAATCAAATGGAAAGACGATTTGGAATTAAAGCGAACAAAGTAAAATATCCGGCTCCTCTGATGAATAGAAGCGATTACGTGGATGCGCTTAAAAGTGGAATCACGCCGAATACAAAAGTGATATTGATTAGTCACGTGTGTTTTCTTACCGGACAAATTTTGCCCGTGCGCGATGTCTGCCGGATGGCTCACGAACGCGGCATTGAAGTAATTGTTGACGGCGCTCATTCGTTCAATCATTTCCCTTTCAAACATTCCGATCTTGAATGTGATTATTTCGGTACGTCGCTGCACAAATGGACTTACGCGCCAATCGGAACCGGAATGCTCTATGTGAAAAAAGATTTGATCAAAAACATTTGGCCTTTGATGGCTGCGCCGAAAGAGATGGATGAAAACATCCGCAAGTTTGAAGAGATCGGAACGCATCCCGCGGCAAATCATAACGCGATTGCCGAAGCGCTTGCGTTTAATGAGATGATCGGGATAGAGAGAAAAGCCGAGCGGCTCCGGTATCTTCACAAACGGTGGATTAACCGGTTGAAAAATTATCCGAATGTTAATTACCTGATCGATATTGATGATGAATCGAACTGGGCGGGCATTTTGAATTTCAACATATCCGGCGTTAACATGCCGAAATTGCAGGAGTATCTGTTAAATAAACATCGCATCTTCACGGTTACAATTGTCTTCGAAGATTTTCATGGAATACGCGTGACGCCAAATGTTTACACATTGCTCTCGGACATCGATTACTTCGGTGATGTTTTGGAAAAAGTTGCTAAAGGCGAGGTGAAAGAAGTTCTGGAATAGTTTTAGAATTTCTGCGGCGGGACTAATGCACTTCTTTTAGTTTTAACTGTGAAGGAGCGGAGAAGAAGTCTTTCAAGTAGTAGCCCTTGCTGATCAATTCTTGTTTGTTGTTTTCAATGAATTCCTTAACCACTTCAATGTCGATTACTTTTGTAATTCCGGGCCGCAGTACCTGTTCCTTATCAACATAAACTTCTCCTTTGTAAGGAATCATCGGGTTGTAATCGAGATCATGTTCTCGTTGCATGGGGCGAACTGTGTACGTGAAATCAGCCGGGACGGATTTTACCAAACCGACAAGTTCAAAGTTTGGAACGCCGTCTCTGATTGCTAGAACAATCCCCCCGCTGAATCCTCTGTTGTATGCGGCATCAATCAGAAAATAATTCTTTTCTTTTGCGGGACTGCTGACAATTCCTTTGGTGACCATTTTAAAATTCATCGGGTAGCCGAAGACATAAACGAAACTTCCCCACTCAAGTTCCGATGATTCGCCCCAAGGATAAGAAAAGGGGACTAGTTTCAACGTTTGCTCGACCTTGTAGCTTCTCCCTAGAATTGCAAGATCATTAACTTTATCGATAGCAAGAATTTCAATTTCACCGTTATCCGGAAGATCGGTTACATAATTTGTCTGCTTGGATTTGATTGATATGCTTTGAACGTAGTTGGAAAGAGAACCGTCTTGATTAACGAAGAACGAAATTATTGTATCCGGAAACGAAACAACATGAGCCACCGTAAGAAGCGCCACATGTCCCTGATCTTTATTTATGAGCGTTGCGGTGCCGGATGCAGTTCTGTTGAAGAAGACTTTTTCGTAAGCGACCTTTTCGAAATTTAATCCGCTTATTCCAACCGCCCTTATCTTGTCGCTTTCATTGAAAAGGTAGCTTGTATAAAAAGCTATACTGTTTACCAGCTTAACCGAGTTGCTGATGTTTTCAAGCTGTGTGGAAGAGTTTCGATACGGAAATTCACTGTCGTATTTGCCGTCGTTAAGTGTGGGATAAACTTTGTCGTAAACCGAACTTGATGAACACGAGGTAATAAGAATCAAAGAAAAAGCAGCTGCAATAATTTTAAAGCAAAATAATCTTTTCATAAAATCACCCAGGCTGCTTAATCTTTAATTAAATCTACTTCAAAAACTTGATTAAATAAAGCGCTCAAAAACTTGTCGATCAAGCAAAAAAAACCGGCGACTATAAATTTTTCATCCACGCACTGCGAAGTTCAAGCTGCGCTTCGGCCGGATTATCTAGCACTTTGAACAAATGTTTAATAGGCCGCGGCTGCATTGTTAGCTTCAGATCTTTCTGCTCGCCGTTTCTATCAACCGTAACAGCAAATGAGTCTCCAACCTTTAGACTTCTAATGAACGAAAATTTCTGTTGTGCGTTTTGCAGTGTAATTTCGTCTCCGTTTATTTTGAGAATATAATCGCCTTTTTGAATTCCGTAGGTTGTCGGATTATCGACCATGTTAACAATTAATTTATTATTCTTCACACCGAGACCTAATCCCAAATAAGTTTTAGAACTATCAATGCCGGCGGATTCTTGATAATTAATTCCAAGCTTCGCAAAATATTCTTTAATTGGGAGCGGCTCAGTTCCTTTGATATATTTATTAATGAAGTCCGCAATTTCGGGATAGGTGCGTTTTACAAATTCATCAAAGAAATCTTTTTCGCTGAACGGTTTGTTGGCGCCGTAATCCCTGTATAGTTGATTTATAACTTCGCGCAGACCTTTTTTGCCGTGAGACAATTCAAGCAGACGGATATCCAGCAACGTTGCAACGACAGCGCCTTTCTTGTATATATTCCCGTATTGGTCTTGCATCTCGGTAGAGTGAAGAGAGAGATCAACAAGCGATACTTTCGGATCGTAATTATCATTCATCGAAATTTTTTCCCGCAGATCAGCCAGGTAATCATCAAGACTCATTAAATAATCCCGCAGTTGCAAAATTCTTGCCGCCCATTCGGTAACGCCCTCGTATAGCCAAAGATGCTGGGACATTGTCGGCTTTTCAAAATTGAAATTGCTAATCAATTCGCTGTGAATGTTTAACGGCGTTACGATATGATAAAATTCATGCGCCGCCATAGATTTTAATTCCTTAGCCGTGTTGTCGTCAAGCGAACCGTCTTTAATGACATATTCGGAACTATAGTTATGTTCCCACGCTCCGGCTGAAAAATTTTCGAAGTGAAAAAGAAAAGTATATCTATCAACCGGCAATCCTTCTGTGAATTGACTTGTTGCCGATAAAATATCTTCGAGCATCTGGAGAACTTGTTCGGAATTTATCTCACCCGATTTCGAGTAAGTGTAAACATCAACGGTTGTGTTTTCAACTTTTGAAGTTGCTTTTGTGAGCTTACCAAGGAGAATCGGAGAATCAACAATGTAATCGTAATCCGGCGCATCGTAGAAACCGTTTGAATCCAATTTCAACGCAGTGCCAACCGTCCAGTCGGTGGGGTAATCAAGTTTAATTTCAATCGGAGTCTTCTGCATTCCGTGAAAATATCCGAAAACACATTGTCCGTTGAGAAGAACATTATCGTTTTCAATCGTTGTTCCGCACATTGGATAAACCATGTTTTCAGTGACTTTTGTATTCCACGTATCAGCAACCGAATAAACAATTTTCGCAGTCTTTGCCGGCTCGGAAAGCTCCCATTGATTTACAGAAACATGTTTGGTCGCAAGTTCATTTCCATTCGCATCAAGAGCTTTAAATGTCCGAACGAATCTGCCGATATCCATTGTTTGATATGTACCGGGTGCAGTTGATGCGAATTGGTAAATTTTGTTTTCGTCAGTAAGTTTTTCCGGAATCAACGTAACATTAAAAAGATGATTCGCGCGGTCGTTCAAGTCAACGTAAAATTTTTGCTGGGCAAAAGAAAACGATGTGAAAAGCAGTAAAAAAACTATTGCGGCAAATTTTAGTTTATTCTTCATGGGATGTTTCCTTTGATTGAAATAGATCGTCAATTAAGACGGCTTTTGTGAGTTTTAGTTTTATCCGGCAGATAAAAACACCGCTCACGGATTGTTATTCAGCAGAGAAGCCTGTTAACAGTTTATCTTGCGCGTTTGTATTTCCCTATCAGATGCGCCTCGGCAAGAATATGACCTTTCATGGCTTCAAGCAACTGCTTTTTGTTTGCGCTGTTGTTAAGAGAGAGAGAAATATCCAGCGCATAAAGTTTGAAAAAGTAACGGTGAACGCCTGATGGAGGACATGGACCGCCGTAATAATTTGTCCTGAAATCATTCATGCCCTGAACAATTCCTTCTGTAAAATTTCCGCTCAACGATGCATTTTCTTTCAAGCTGGTAGTTGAAGCCGGAATATTGAAAAGTACCCAATGAACCCAATCGCCGCGCGGCGCATCCGGGTCGTCCACTATCAAAGCAAAAGTTTTTGTTTCTTTCGGCGCACCGCTCCAACTTAGCTGGGGAGATTCGTTAACGCCGTCGCATGTGTATTGAGCGGGAATCATTGCGCCCTCGGCAAAGGCGGAACTGAAAAGTTTAAACTCCATTTGATTTCCCTTTTTTATTTTTTGAAAATGCCCGGAATCGGTACTTGATAACGGGACAATGATCAATACCCAAAACAATGCGGTTAAAATCTTATTCTTAATCTTGCCCGCCTTGCCAGACCCGCCCCGCCTTGCATCGTCGAAGGCGAGGCAGGTTCGACCCAATGGTTGAATCGAGGCGAGCGCAAGTCGAGGCAGGCTCATAGTCTTACTCTGTTTTTCATAACCTTACACTATAATTATTCATCGATTGTTTCAAATTGTTTAAGTACGAAAAAATTGCGGAAATTTTTTCATAACACAATGACCGATCATGTCTGCAATCTCTTCAAACTTGAGAAGATTGGTATTGATGATTGCATGATAGAGAAGCGGGTCTTCCACATTTTTGTGAAAGTATTTCCAGATATAATTTTTTCTGGCTTCATCTTCTTCCTTGATAAACTCCGCCGCTTTTTTTGCGGTTACGTTGTAAAGCCGCATGGAATTTTCGATTCTATAATTTAACGGGGCTACCAGCCGTACATGAAAAGCTCTTTCCAAATTTGAAATTATAATGGTTGCGCCTCTGCCAACCAAAATAACGTTTCCATATTCAGCAAGCTTTAGAATTGTGCGGGAGGTTTTGTGAAGCAGAGAAAGCTTCGACGGAGTGATTCCCAAAATTTCACCGAACCATGAATCGATCTTAGCCGGTTTTTCTTCGGACAAATGTTTTTTAAAATATTCCGGCATGTGATGATCTTCCATAACTTTTTCAATTAATTCACGGTCAAAGAATGTCCAATCGTCATAATCATCAATCGCATGCTTGTTGAAATATTCGGTTAGCTTTTCACAAATTGCCGTAGCGCCAACGCCGGTCTCGCGTGAAATTGTTATCACCGGTCCGGGATTAGTTTTTCTTTTGTGGATTTTTGCTTCCTCCGAAGCCTGATAATGTTTGTCGATATAGATGCGGGCTTTCTCGTATGAACCTAATACTTTCATTGTACACCTCAATGAAAGTTTATAAAATGAAGTGAGAGCAAATACTCTAATCAAAACTAACGGAAGGCAATTTGATTAGCAAGAGGCATTATGCGTCCCTCTCCTATTGTGGAAAGGGACGCTTGAAAATTTAATCGAGTTTAGGATGCTTCTTGTGAAAATCGGTTGCGTCTTGAAAAGTTTTTGCAACGCCGATAACCGTTCCTTCATCGAACAACTTTCCCATGAATGTGATGCTTGAAAGCGTACCCTGGTCGGTAAATCCTGTTGGCACTACCACACACGGGTTGCCGGTTAAATTTGTGAGCAGCAGATTATTTCCTTTAAAAGACGGCGAAACGTAAACATCAATCTTATCGAACAGTTTGTACATTTCCTGAATCAGCATATAGCGGATTCTGTTTGCGTTAACGTATTCAACCGCGGGAATAAACCGAGCCGCGCGGAATAGATTCGGCCAAGCGCCTTTGAATTGCCGCGCCAGCATATCGTCTTTGTGTGAAAGTGTCAGCTCATCAAATGCCGCAGCGGCTTCCGACATAAGAATAATAGCAATATCCTTTGTTGCGATATCCGGAAGTTCGATCGGGATTAATTTTGCGCCGAGCTCCTCAAGTTTTTTCAATGCAAGCGAATCGTTATTGTGGAAAGAATATTTCTTTGCAAAATCATTTTTCAAATAACCAATCCGCAGATTTTTCAGATTTACTTTAGAATTATAATTGAACGGCGCTTGGTAAAGTGTCTGGTCAATTCCATCTGTGCCATGAATGACGTTAAAAACAATTGCGAGGTCTTCGGCATTCCGGCAGATCGGTCCAATCTTATCCATCGACCAGCTTAAAGCCATTGCGCCCGTTCTGCTAACTTGTCCGTATGTTGGTCTTAAACCGGTAACGCCGCAAACAGTTGACGGCGAGACAATGGAACCCCATGTTTCTGTGCCGATCGCAAAAGGTAACAGTCCGGCTGAAACTGAAGCGGCAGATCCCGCAGAAGAACCGCTCGATCCTTTTGTTGTATCCCACGGATTGCGGGTCATTCCGCCGAACCAAACATCGTCCATTGCAAGTTCGCCCATGGAAAGTTTAGCGCACAACACAGCGCCGGCATTAGTAAGTTTTTTTATTACCGATGCGTCTTCATCAATCAGTTGATACTTGTATGGTGCAGCGCCCCATGTCGTGTTGTAAGTTTTTGTAGAGAGCAAATCTTTTACGCCGTAGGGAATGCCGTGCAACATGCCGCGGTATTTTCCTTTTGCAATTTCTTCATCTGCTTTCTTGGCTTCTGCAAGCGCGCGCTCTTCGGTTAACGTGATTACGCAATGAAGTTTTGGTCCATACTTTTTCAAACGCTCCAAATACATTTTTGTTAATTGCGTAGAAGTAACCTTTCTAGTTTTGAGAAAATGGGCAAGCTCGCCGATTGAATAGAAAGCTAAATCTTCAATCTTTGCCGGCATTTTAACATAAGAGTAATCACCGAACTTCAACGGCTTTTGCTTCTTCTCAAATTTGAATCCTTGCGGAATCGGATTGAAGAGTACAGCCGGCGGAGTGCTGTTTTTGAGTTCAACCTTTCGGATGTTGATATAATTTGTCAACTGATCGTTCAGCGCATCCTGCATCGAGTCGCGCTGCGCATCGCTGAACTCCAATCCGATAACTTTTTCCGCTTGCTGAATAATTTCTTTATTGATTTTCTTTTCGGTCTTCTGAGCATTCGCAATTGAAACAAAAGTGAAAAGAG
>JAKAEE010000057.1 GCA_021820065.1 Bacteroidota bacterium
ACCGATTATAATGCCGCCTTCTTTTGCTTCGCCGTAAAAATTAATTTCCTGCGCGTGAGCAAGAGTAAAGCTGATTAGAAAAACAAAAATCAAAAAGTTTTTCATTACAAATTCTTTCTTCAAATATTAACGGCAAAGATAAGAAAGGGAATTTTTTTGGCAAGTCCTTTCTACGGGACTTAGTTTATAATATCGACCAGTAAACGGTAAGCTGACCGGAGAAGTAACGGTAGCTCTGGTCATCCCGCGATGTGCTGCCGATACTTATTTTACCTGTTATCGATAAGCTCTTTGTCGGTTTGTAGGATAAATCAATGTGCCCTTCAAGAGCTATCAAAGTATTTCTGGGAATTATACCGAGTTTACCGCCAATAGTAAGACGCAGCCGGTCCTTTTTCTCCAACTCTTCATCAAGCCAGAAACTGTGCGATTCAAAATTTCTAGGCGAGTAATAGTAAGGCGATTTGAATTTATAATTATCGTAAGCGTATTCATATCCCATTCGCATATCTTTCGCAAAGTATCTTCCCAGTCTTATTGCAAAATCGTTGCCTTCATTTCCGTCATCAACAGAAATATAATTGAAGTAACCACTGAACCGAAGACCGTCTTTGTGCTGGTAATATCCTTCCAGTTTGTAAAATTGAGCGTAGTACCTAACATCGAGAAGGTAAGGAGAATAAAGAATCATTGAAGCGTCGGAGTTTTGATAATTTAGATTAACGGAAATCGTATCAACTTTTTCGTAACGAACAAAAACGTCTTTTTCGTCACGGGAAAACGCTCCGTTGGAATTGCTTGAGCCGAGTCCGATTCCCATCATCAAGTCCCGTACGGGATGTGCGAACAAATGCCATTTAAAAGTTGTAAACCTCCTTACGCCGGAATAATAACCGATTTGAGTTAGCACATCTTGGTTTAAAGCCGCCGAATCAGCCCGTAACCAAGTCTTGCCGAATGTTACTCCCAACGAAAGGTATGAAGTAACGCCGAGCTCTAATCGTGCGCCGAGCGTTGAAATTCTGAAGCTAAGATTATCTGCATAGTATGAACCGAAAGGAGAAACGCCGGCATAGTTCGGAAACGTTTCCAAAACGGCTGCCAAACCGGTAATGGGGAGCCATCCTTTTCTCAGTTTAACCATTCTTGTTTGTGTTGAATCCAGCTTCCATGTTTCCTGCAGATTGTCGTAAATTGTTCTCGCGCTGTCGTTTTCGCCAAGTTTGGCGTAAGTGTCTGCGAGGTATAGGTGTGCATCAAAATTTGTTGAATCCCGCTTTGCTAAGTCTTTGAATTCTTTTAACGCCGAAAGAGAATCGCCCATCGAATAATATAATTTTGCTCTCTGCATCGCTGCATCGTAACTGTACCCTTGAGCCAGCACTTGGTTGTAAGTATCGAGCGCTTTTTGATATTGTTTTGCGCAGAAGAGAACGTCGCCGTACTCCTTCTGTATCAAAACATTCGGTTCGGCTTTTGATAAATACTCTTCGTAGAATTGCAACGCTCCAACGCAATCTTCCGCAACAACTCTTTGTCTTCCAAGTTCAAGAATTGCATAAAGTTTTTCTTCTTCCGCGCGCAATTTTTGCCAATCAATGTTGGATTGCAGTTTTATTACGTCGTCGTTATTCGGTTCAATTCCCTTTGCCTTATCGGCATACTCTTGAGCTTTTTCAAAATCGCTTTTGAGCAAAATTAATGAACCCATTGCAACCAAAGCTTCAACGTTATCCGGTTTTGCGGCAAGAACGTTATCGAGATATTGTTTCGCCAAATCGATATCGCGGTTTATCCATACTGAAACTTGAGCCCTGAAAAGCTGGTAATCGAGATTGTTGGGATCGTCTTTCAGCAATTCATCCGTTATCTCAATCGCCTTATCGAACTCGCGGTTCCATGCGGCTATTTTTGCATATCTAAATCTCAAAGCCGGATCTTTTTCATCCGGATACTTATCGAAGTATTTATCTAATGCTGTCTGTGCGCTGTCGTAATACTGCATGTATTCGTAATACCGGGCAACGGTTTTAAGAGCTTCTTTGTCGAATTCATCCTTCGATAATTTTACCTTGGCGGAATCTATGACGGCTTGATAGGTTTTGTCGCGTTCGTTTTTTACAAGCTGAAGTTTTGTCTCGTAGAGCGAATCATTACTGTTTGTTCTGCCAATGATCTGTAATTGTTGATAAGCTTCTTCAAATCTTCTAGTAGCAATAAGAGAATCAACCAGCTCGTAACGCATCGCGATATTGTTCGGAGTTCTTTTCAGTAGTCTGTAATAACGGTCGATAGGATATTCTCTTTCGAATGAGCGCGGGTTCTGCTGATTGACGTAAGCTTGGTGATTGACGATGTCCAGTCCGTCCTGCGCTTCTTTAAAGAACGGCTTGAAGCCGAGCGCGGTCTCAAATGCTTTCTTTGCAATCGCCCATTTTGAAAGCCACATAGTAAAATAACCGTAACGGCTCCACAAGCGCCAGTCTTCGGGATAACGTTCAACATATCTTTTTAGAATGCGTTCGCCTTTTACAATGCTGCCCGTGTGAGATAAAATTTCCGTGTAGCGTATTATCTCATCGGGCGACGCGTTGTCGTCGCGTTTCAAATATTCGTCGTACCATTGTTCCGCTTTATCCCAGATTTCCATCCAGCGGTATGATTTTCCGATTTCCAAATAGTTGAAAGCATTATTCGGATTGATTGCGATTTCGCGTAAGTGTCCTTCAATTTTTTTTCTAAGCTGTGCGTACCAAATTTCCTGGACCCGTCTGAGGTTTGCTTCATATTCGGAACGTTTGCCTGCGTCTTGTGTTTCAAGCGCAATTGCTCTGCGGTAATCTAGAACTGCATACTGATACTGCTGGCGTTTTTCAAAACACATTGCGCGGAGATTATATCCCTCGGATTCCTGAGGATAGGCGGTGATGTATTTATTCAACTGATCGATAGCATCGCCGTAACGTCCGTTCTGCATATGGTTCAATGCAGCAGTCTTGAACGCTTGAACATCTACTCTCTGTTGGGATCTTGTAATCTGCGGTAACAGAACAAGTATTAATACGGCAAGAAATTTTAGACTAGATAAGCGCATACTCTCCAAGAAAAATTCCACAGATTGTTTTGCTGCCCTGTTACCGCCCTCTATGGATTTTGGGCATGTTTTTTCAACTTTAATTTATCAAAAATTGGGCAAAAAGTAATGAAAGAAAGGAAGTTTGATAATCATTGTGTTTTGTAACTAATGTGGCAAAAAGAACCGCAACTTGCCGGTGTAAACCTGTTTCGGGATGAGGCAGTGGCTCGGTTTGCAATATGTTGAGTTGTTGAGACGCGCAATAGTGCGTTTCTACACAAATGATTCTTATCAAAACTGGAAATAGATAAACGGCTGTATATCTGCCGACTTAAATTGAACCGCAAGCCAAATTGCCAACGCTAACAGAACAGCTTTTCCTACAAGCGGCATATCAGAAAGCATTTTCTGCACACGGTGTTCTATCTTTACCGGCAGAAAGTGGAAAATGTATCCCAGCACTATCAAAACAAAAATTATAGGCAGCCGTTCAACAAATTGTATGAAGACTTCTTTGTGGAAGAAACCGAATATTTGCGAAAAGATTTCCGACACAGTCTGAAGATTCGGCGCCCTGAAAACCAGAAATGAAACTGCAACCAGATGAAACGTTATAATGACCTGGAAGAATTTTAAAAACTTTGTGTTGCTGATTCCGAGCATGTTGTAAAGTTTTGTTTTCGGTTTTGCAATCAGCAGCGCAAATCCCATCATGAATCCGTGGATTGCGCCCCATAGAATAAAATTCCATCCGGCGCCGTGCCATAGACCGCAAATAAAAAACGTTACCACTACGGCAATTATGTTTGCAAACAGTCTCAAGTTTCTCAACGAAAGCTGGATCGGCTTGAATAAATAATCTCTCAGCCAAGACGAAAGTGAAATGTGCCAGCGCCGCCAGAAATCGGCAATGCTCGTAGCTTTAAACGGCGAATTAAAATTATCCATCAACCGGAAACCGAGCAGCAGCGCAATACCAATTGCCATATCCGAGTAGCCGGAGAAATCGCAATAGATCTGCAAAGCATAACCGTAAATTGCCAGAAGATTTTCTACGCCGGTATAACGTAACGGGTAATCGAAAATACGATCCACAAAGTTTATGCTGATGTAGTCTGCAATCACAACTTTCTTCAGCAGTCCGGCAATTATGAGGAACAGCGCTTTTCCCAGATCTTCTTTTGAAAGAAACGGCTCCTGATCTATCTGCGGAAGAAATTCGGAAGCGCGGTCTATCGGTCCGGCTAAAATGTTGGGAAAGAAAAATACAAACAGACAAAAATCGCGTAAACTGCGGGTCGGCTTCAGCGTATCGAAGTAAACATCGAAAACATAATTGAGCGACTTAAAAGTGTAGAATGAAATTCCGATAGGTAGAAATATGGTCAACGGGTCAAGCTGTGCGGTGCCGATTCCGTTAATGATTTGAATAATAAAATTTGTGTACTTGAAATATCCGAGCAGTCCGAGATTTACGAATAACGCAAGTATGAGCACAAGACGCTTCTTCGTAAAATTTTCCGTAATGGCAATCCATTTGCCGAAAAGAAAATTTGCGATAGCCGAAACGACAAGTATTATAAAATAAAATCCGGCAGCCTTGTAATAAAAATAAAGCGAGAAAAAAATAAGAAGAAAAATTTTCGCCGATCTGTTTTTCCCCATCAAATTATAAACGAGAAGGAAAAGAGTAAAAAGAATCAGGAAAAGACTCGTGCTGAAAATTAGCGGATCGTTCGGATTGTACTTTAATATCGAAAGCACGTTATCGATGCTGATGTTAAAAGGCATAGGCAATCGTCCGGTTAATGGTTAAAAGAAATAGCACGCAGATTAAACAGATCGAATAGATTAAAACAGATCGGTTCAAATCCCGTTTGATCCGTTAAATCTGTGTGCTATTAGGTTACTTGCCGAGTTTTGAATCAACCAGCTTCTGAAGATCTCCGACGTTTTTCAAACGCAGCACTTCGTAACTTTTGAATTTTACTTTAAAGTGATGTTCAACAGCAAGTATGATGTTAACATGATTCAACGAATCCCACCCCGGCACTTGCGGCGCAATCGTTTCGTCTGTCATGTCAAAATCGTCGAGATTCAATTCTTTTAGAATTACTTTTTTTAATTCAACTGAAATCATTATCTGCTCCAAACTTGTGGATCGGTTCCTTCGGTTAATCTTTCTTTGTTTGCTTTTCTGCTTGGCTTACCGGATGAACTTTTTATCAGCCATCGCGGCGGCACAAGATACACTTTATGAATATTCATGTCTATACTCATCCCGGCTTTTAATATATCGAGCCGGATTCTTTTTTTGTCTTCTTCGGTAGTAAGTTTTGTTTCGGCAACCACGCTAATCTGCTCTGTTCCCATGTTCGGATCTTCTTCGCCGAATGCAATGACCCTTCCCGCGTCAACGTCTTGAACCTGGTTAACAACGTCTTCAATGTCTTCGGGATAAATATTTTTTCCGGCAACAATTATAATATCT
Source organism: Bacteroidota bacterium (assembly GCA_021820065.1). GTDB lineage: Bacteria > Bacteroidota > Ignavibacteria > Ignavibacteriales > Melioribacteraceae > Fen-1258. The sequence continues at coordinate 5,568 of JAKAEE010000057.1, forward strand.
TTTTTTCTGCCGATGATATAGAATTCATCTTTCCATTTGAAACCGTAATCGCCGGAATAGTACCAGCCGTTCTCAACAACCTCGGCAGTTTTTTCGGGATAGTTTCTGTAGCCGTCGAACATTGAAACTGATTTAACGGCAACTTCTCCAACAAGTCCGTCGGGAACATCTTTTCTGTGTTCATCAACTATACGAGCTTCGCAGCCGCCAATAGGTTTTCCTGAAGAAACGCAGACGCGTACAATAGAATTCTTATCTGCCGGTTTCATTACTCCGTGCGAAAGTTCATTCCGATCAACTTGCAATTCCGAAATCGGTTTGCCCGGTTCCGTAAGTGTTAAGCCGAGAGTTACTTCTGCCATTCCGTACATTCCGCTTAGAGCCAAAGGATTCAAACCGTACTTTTTAAATCGCTCGGCAAATTTTTCGTGACTGTCGTGACGGATCGGTTCGGCAGCGTTCACGGTCAATCTTAAACTTTCAAGCGAGATTCCTTCCAACTCTTCATCATCAATTTTTTCTGCAAGAACATTGTATGCAAAATTCGGAAGGCACGTAACGGTTGCTTTTTCTTTCGATATAACTTCAAGAAGAAGGATCGGCGCAAGCACCCATTGAAACGGATCGATCTGAACAGTTGTGATGCCGCATGACAACGGAATATGGAAACATGCGATCAATCCGAAATCATGATAAAGCGGTAGCCACGTTGCAACTTTGTCGTTCTCCGTTAATTTAAACGCTTCGCCGAGATTGGTAACGTGATTAAGAATTGCGCGGTGAGACAATACAACCGGTTTCTGCAAACCTGTTGTGCCGGATGAATGCTGAAGCAGCATCGGTTCGGTTTCTTTTACGGATTTTGAGATTTGTTCAATCTCCGCATCTTTCTTCGGGTCGATTTCTGAAGTGACATCCCACTCAAGCGGAAAGAAAACTGCTTTAATTGTGCTGCCCGGTTTTTCAACAAGCGGTCTGATCATCGGTTCGAGTTCTTTTTCTGTCAGAATGTAATCGAGACCCGAACGCTGGGCCATTCCTTCCAATCCTTGACGGAATTTATCCGGATGCAATCTTGGATTCGGAAACGCGAGCACCGCCGGCAGCGCAGCTGCTCTCGATATTCCGAGATAGAGCGGATAGAAAAAACTGTTATGCCGGATTATGATTGCGCACACATCGCCCGGTTTTACTCCGGCTTCGGCAATTCTAACGGAAAACTTTTTTGCAGTCTCAGTTAAATTCTTGTAAGTCCATCGGAACGGTTCCTCTCCGGCAACCCAATGAACAATTGCATCACGGTCGGGATTTCTCTTTGCATTATTCTGCCATCGTTCCCAAAGAGTTTTTGATTTGTCAGCGTAGATATCGTTCATTTTTATTTTTCTCTTTCTTGAATTAACGATAAATGGACAGCAATGCATCCGTCAGAAGATCGGCAACTTTCTTTGCGCCCTGATCGTTAAAGTGAATGTAATCTCTGAATGCCAGCGGAGGATTAGCGTTGACCCATTGCGGCATCGAATTTTCTCCGCCCATAGCATCGAACAAACTCCAGATAGCGACGTTTGCTTGTTGAGCAATATTTTTTTGCGCTTTAAGCAGAGTAAGAATCGTCGGGTCGGTTACAAAGCTGGAACCTTTCTTCATCGCTTTATCATGCACAGAGATCATAAGAAAACTTGTATTGGGAAAAGCGGATTTCAAATTGTTGATCACCTTTACCATTTCTCTTTCGTACCAGGAGTAATCGGATTGACGTGTTCCCGCGATGTTCAGACCGAATTCCAATATGATCAATTTGTAATCGAGATATTTCGCAAATTGTTTCAGCACTTCCGGCTTCAGCGAAGCGAGATCGGCGCCCGTGTTTCCGCGTAACGGTAAATTATCAACATAAACGCCGGGACCGTTTTCCAAACTTGCGCCGTAGAAGTACGCTTGGTCTGCCGTTGGGAATTCTATCTTAACTGTTTTTGCTCTGCCGGAGGGTTTCAAAACTAATTCTTGAATATCCGTTCCGGGTTTTAATGTAGCGGTTTGTTTTGCGCCGCCGTCAAAGGAATAATAGATCTGAGATTTTTTTGCATTCGAATAAAACAATCTTACAAGACTGAAATCACGCAGGTAGTATCGTGCGGTTGTTGTTTGATACTGCACCCACGCGTTTCCTTTCGGAACATTTACTTCGCCGCTTATTCCCAGAGGGAGGTCTTTTGGATTGTTCGTGTACAATGCGGCAGATTCCCAGTTGCCCGAAAAGGTATGCTTCGTTGTCATTCTAAACATAATATCTTGCGATACGATACCCAGCCAGCCGACACCGTTTCCGCCGAATTTATTTTGAAGTGTCTCGCGTATGTCTGACGTAATTAAGTCGCCTTCAATAGCGGAATCGCCGTAATGAGCCACGCGTACAATTTTAGATTTTGCATTCTTCAATGCATCGAAAAAATAACTCAACTGTTTTGTGTTTCCGGTGATTGGAGTTTTTCTTCCCTGGACCGTAACGTAGATAGTATTATTCTCCGTTATTTCTTTTTCCGATTTTGAAATTTTGCTTTCAAGAATTCCTAAATCGGGCAGACCGAACGACGCCTGAAGAACATTTCTTTGTGAATGATCGGGATTAACTTTGCGCGGCAATAAATTTATCGGCGCATTATCCTGCGGCTGAACTTTTATGTCGGAAAAAAGATCGACTGTTGTAAGACTTATACCGGCGAGCGAGTAATTAATGGTTACAAACGAAGTTATGTAGAGAATAGCAATCGTAATTACCAATATCCAAAGCGGCTGTTTAATTTTATTTTTGTTATCCATCTTTTGCTTAACCTTTCAATTTTTCGAAAAACAATTCTTAACTGATAATAGTTTACGCAAATAATAAACTTTGTGCCTTAAATTACAAATTGTGTTTTGCCAAGACCTTCTCAACTTCCGCAGCCCATATTTTGTAAGCAGCGGCTCTGAAATGTATTCCGTCTATTGTTAATTCCGTTCGCAAATAACCGTCGGACGTTGCAATGTGCGGAATGAGATCAATCCAGTCGATGTTGTTGCGCTTTGCGTAGTTGGATAAAAGTTTGTTCAGCTTTTCAACCTCTTTATTCCTTCCCAAATTAGATTCTGCCGTGAGGCCAAATTCTTTTCCGTAGAATTTTGCGGCGTAGGTTGTTGATTGAATCACCGGTATTATGTTTCTTGCGCGCAAACCCTCGATGATTTTCACGTACGTGGAAAATATTTCTTCAACCGGAGTCCAATTATAAATATCGTTCAGCCCGCCCATTATAAAAACAATTTTCGGATGAAGTTTGTAAACGTAATTCATTCTTGCTGCATAACCTTGAAGTATGTCGCTTGGTATGCCGCGCTCTACCACGTCCGGACGTCCCAGCAATTCATTCCACGCCGCACCGTGAGTAAGAGAATTGCCGAGCATAACAATGTTTGCTTGCTTGGTCTGGTAAATATCGTACATGGCAGTTTGAATGGCGTAAACCGGATTCGATTTATACTTGAGACTGTCAATTTTTTGCTGTGCGGATAATTGAGTAACGGTTAGAAAAAAAAGCATTACGGAAATCGGCAAGGCATACTTTCTCATAATTTCCCTTTCACGGAATGATTCATCAACATTTTATTGGCTGACAATTGTAAATAAAAACTTAGCTGTAAATAAGTAGTGTCTTTTATTTGATGAAGCAAAAAGGTGCTGCGTCTAAACTTATTTATCAGCTTTGTTCAATTTTTTTTCGTGTTGAGCTATCTTGAACTTTAAACTCTTTTCCATTGCAATAAGTTCGGATATCTTCGATGTGAATTCTTCTTTTTGCGTTTCGGTGTTGGCTTTTTCGATTTTTAATGACCGCAATTCTTCTTTGAGTGACGAAACATTATTCTTCAAGTCGGAAAGCGCGCGGCTGTTATCGCCGATCTCGTTGGTAAGTCTCTGTTTACGTTCGCTTAGAGCAGAATAATTCTCGTTAGTCTGATTGATAAGCTGGCGGATTTCTTTTTCGAGCGATTCTTTTTTTATTTCGAGCAAGGACGATTCGGATTGAAGCTGCTGCAAATAAATTTTGGTTTTACCCGCATCATCTTTCAGTTCCAACACTTCTTTTGACAACTCATCCTTTTCCTCTTTCAGATTTCCGATCATCTGCTCGATTGTCGTACGTTCTTTGTGAAGCACTTTTGTCAATCCGCCGTATTCGGCAACCTGACTCGTTTTTTCAAGAAGTATTTTTTCTTTGCTGTTGAGTTCTTTCTCTTTTTCAATAATCTCCTGGCGGAGAGAATTAAGCTTTTCTTTTGCCGCGCTAAATTCTTCGGTGAACTTGTTGATCACCTGGGAAAAATCGTTTTCAACTTTCAAATGATTTTCTTCGACTTCAATTTTTCTTTTTTCAAGCTCATCTAGACTGCTTCTTTTCCTTGCCAACTCTTCCGTAATTTTTTCTTCATCGTTTTTAAGCTGAAGAATTTTTTCGTCTATCTCGGCTCTCACGGATTCAAACTTGCTCACATCTTCATATAACCGGTTTCGTCTATCGGCAAGCTCTTTGTTCTCGGCTTCCAACTTGTCTATGTTCTCTTTGGCAAAGGTGTATCTGGTTTCAAACTCGTCGTATTCTTTCTGTTTGGAGCGGATTTCTTCAATCAGAGATTCGCGTTTTGCAATAAACTCAGTGTGTAGTTTCTCTTTCTCCGCCAGCTGATTGATAATGGTCGAAAGAGAAGATTCCAGATTGGATTTTATTTCTTCTGTAAGATTTATTTTTTCATTGATGGTTTTGAGCGCTGTGGTTCTTTTGTTCTCTTCTGTTTTGAGCTGTGTAAGGCGCTCGTTCAAATCCGCTTCAACTTCTTTGATCTTCTCAAGCGATTCGGAAAGATTGCCGCCGTATTGACCGACTACAACGCGCAGTTTCTCTTCCTCTTCTCTAAGGTAATTCAAATTCTGCTGGGTTGTGTTGTATTCTTCAGAAAGTGCATCGAATGTGGATTTTAGCTGATTGTATTTCTCATTCAGTTCAGAAATTTCCTTTTCTTTTGTTTCGGAAATTCTTGCTGCTTCATGTGAATCAAACGATGTTATCTGTATTGATGAAATCGATTCTTCCAGAAAATTTTTTTGCTGTGTGAGGGAGGAAACTGTATCGGTTAATTCCTGTAGTGTTTCGGTTTTGGCATGAATATCGGTTTCAAATTTAACGAGATCTGCTTTTTGCTTATCAATTCTGGCGAATAATTCCGACGTTTCTTTCCGAGCTTCTGCCAATTTGTTTTCAAGTTCAGCTAAACCCTGGTTTTTTTGAAGGAGCGCGTGAAGGGTATTTTTGAGTTCGTCGTTCTCTTCAACTAGCTTTTCAATTTCGCTTTTCCTAGACCTCGAGAAAACGCCCATTCTATAGTTGCTCCTCCGTTGGATGCAGTAATATATCTTTGGCAAAGATAATAAACTTTGTGAAATGTATTCCTATTTTCTCTCATGCCTGCTGCCTCTTTGTCGGATCGGTCGCAGACCGATCCCTACGTTTATTCAGTGAAGCGGGGAGGTAGTCAGAAAAGGGTGGACTTAGAATTCTCTTGATAAGAAAGGGGAATCTACTCGTTGTAAATTCTTTCCAGATAGTCTCTGTAAAGCGACTTTGGGATTCTGTTGATAAGCGCTCCGAACTGATCTTTATTAATAAATCCTTTTTGGTACGCGATCTCTTCGATGCAGGCAACCTTCAAACCCTGGCGGTCTTCAATGACTCCGAAAAAGTTTGCGGCTTTAAGCAACGCTTCTGGCGTTCCCGTATCCAGCCATGCAACGCCGCGCCCAATCTTCTCAACACGCAGTTCACCTTTTTGAAGATACGAACGGTTAACATCTGTAATTTCAAGTTCTCCGCGCGCAGAGGGTTTTAAGTTTTTGGAAATTGAAACAACATTGTTATCGAAAATGTAGAGACCGGGAACGGCATAATTCGATTTCGGCGCTTTAGGTTTTTCTTCTATGCTGATTGCTTTTCCATCGTCACCGAACTCAACTATTCCGTATCGCTCGGGATCGGTTACCTGATAAGCAAAAATTGTTGCGCCCCTTTTGTTCTTTTCAACAGCGTTATAAAAGAAATTAAGCGTGCCGTAGAAGATGTTGTCTCCCAGGATCAATGAAACGTTGTCTTTGCCGATGAACTTTTCGCCTATGATGAACGATTCGGCTATTCCGTTCGGTGATTTCTGAACCGCATATTCAACTTTCAACCCGACGTGTGAGCCGTCCTCAAATAATTTTTTGTAAAGGGGAATTGTATCTTCGTTGGAGATGATAAGAATCTCCCGTATGCCGGCTAGCATTAGAATCGAAAGCGGGTAATATATCAGTGGCTTGTCGTAGATTGTAACGAGCTGCTTGCTGTAAATTTTTGTTATCGGGTACATGCGCGTTCCCGATCCGCCGGCAAGAATTATTCCTTTCATAAAACCCTAAATTGAATTAACAGTTTTTCTTTTGGTAATATAATCCCTTTTCTAAACTATTTCTTAGAATGTTTTAAACGATCTTGCCGGCATCGTTCACAAACAACTTTCACAATCTCGTTGGATAAGAAAACTTGATCAGTCTCGGCTTTACCAATCTCTCGAAATCTTTATACGGCATTTGGATCAGCTCGGTATGAGTACAAGCATTGAACGCAATCTCTTCATCTTTGGCAAGAACATCGGCAACGTAAACATCCAAACCGTAAAGATTTCCGAACGGCGGCATTGCGCCAACATCGCAATCGGAAAACTTGTCTTTAAATTCCACTTCGTTAGCAAGCCGGATATTTTTTGTGCCCAAAGTTTCATGCAATTGATCGAAATTAACCTTGTAGGAAGCGGGCAGAACAAACATCGCCATCTTGCCGTCAATCTTAATGAGGACGGTCTTAGCCATTTCGGTTCCTTTGATGTGAGCCGAAGCGGCAATCTCCTGCGCTGTAAACGCCAGTGAATGTTTGATCGTTACGTACTTGATCTTGTTCTTATCCAAAAACTCTTTTAACATTTTTGAAGGCATAAGCACCTCACAATTTTAATAGTAAAACAGTTTCCTAATAATTTATCAAGCAGAAGGTTGAGAATTTATTTTTCTCTTTAGTATCGCGAAGAAGTCCAGAAGATTTTTTTTGACCCGCTAAAATGTAGCAACTAATCTGTCGTGATTCAACCGCAATATTATATGGTCGGATTACTCAATGAAACTGAAGACATTACAGCTTTTAAGTTCATTCTATTTTCTATATCTTAATACCCAATTTTGAGAAACTGCAAATGGGTTTATATGTTGGAATTGACGGCGGCGGAACGAAAACCAAATGTGTTCTTGCCGATGATCAATTGAAAATTCTTGCAGAAGCCGAAGCTGGTCCCACCAATCCGCTTGCTGTTGGAGTCGATAAATCTTCCGAAATCCTTTTTGAGTTGATTCAGAATGTTTCGAAAAAAGAATCCGAACAATCAATCACCTCAGTTGTAATTGGGTTGGCTGGTGCCGGTAGAAAAAAGATCGCCGGAGAAATTGAAAACCGTTTGAAGCTTTTGGTAAAACGGAAGAAGGTCTCGATAAAGAACATAAAAGTTTTGAGCGATGTTGAAATAGCTCTTGAAGGCGCTTTTGCCGGAGCGCTGGGTATAATTTTGATTGCGGGAACTGGCTCGATTGTTTTCGGCAAAAATAAAAACGGTGAACTGTTCCGTGCCGGCGGATTCGGAAAAGTTATCGGCGACGAAGGAAGCGGTTACTCGATCGGAAAGAAAGCGCTGCAATTAGTATCAAAAGAATTTGACGGCAGAGGAAGCAAAACTTTTCTAACCACAATTCTCGGCAAGAAGTTTGGAATAAAAAATAGAGATGATTTAATCACCGCCGTCTATTCTTCCGGTTTCGACATTGCGCGTTTTGCCGAACATGTCATTGCGGCAGCACAGCTTGGCGATAAAATTGCCCGCAATATTTTGGCGGATGAATCGGACGAACTTATTTGTCACGTTGAAACCTTGTATAAGCAACTTGGCGAAAAGAAAATGAGTCTTTGCTTGTCGGGCGGATTGTTGTCATCGAAAAATTATTATTCTAATTTGCTGCGCAGAAAAATCAAAAAAGTGTTTGGTGACATCGAGATCAAAAAGAATATTTATCCGCCTGAAATAGGGGCTGCAGTTGTTGCGAAAAAATTCCGTCAATAAAAAATTATACCCCTAAATGATCGAACAAGAATATAAAAAAGAGAAAAAGATTGTAAAAAGAAATCCGTGGTCGTGGATTCCATCGCTCTATTTTGCCGAAGGACTGCCGTACGTAATTGTAATGTTTATTGCCTCGGTCATGTATAAGCAGATGAAAATCTCGAATGCCGATATCGCGCTCTACACAAGCTGGTTATACCTTCCGTGGGTTATCAAACCGTTGTGGAGCCCAGTTGTCGATCTTCTTAAAACAAAACGGTTTTGGATTTACACGATGCAATTAATTATCGGTGCGGGAATAGCCGGTGTTGCGCTCACGATTCCACTGCCAAGTTTTTTTCAATTCACGCTCGCATTCTTTTGGCTATTGGCATTCAGTTCAGCTACTCACGATATTGCCGCCGATGGTTTTTATATGCTCGCGCTTTCGGAAAGTCAGCAATCATTTTTCGTTGGAATAAGAAGTACGTTTTATAGGATCGCAATGATAACCGGGCAGGGACTTCTAGTTATTTTTGCCGGTTTCTTAGAAACTCGTTTCACAATTCAACTTGCTTGGATTTTTACTTTTGGAGTTGTTGGAATTTTGTTCGTTCTATTTTTCATTTACCACAGATTCATTTTACCGTTTCCGAAAGATGACAAACACGCTGAGTATAGTCACAATCAATCGTTGTTCACAGAATTCTTCAAAACATTTTTTAGATTTTTCGAAAAGAAAAAAATTCTGCTGATTATTCTCTTCATGTTGTTTTATAGATTGGGAGAATCTCAAATTGTGAAAATGGCTCCGCTGTTTTTGTTGGATAAAAGAGATGTCGGCGGACTAGGATTGAACTTGACGGACATTGGATTTCTTTACGGCACAGTTGGAATCATTGCCTTAATGCTCGGCGGAATTCTTGGCGGGCTCGCTGTTTCAAAGAAAGGATTAAAATTCTGGCTCTGGCCAATGATGTTCGCGATCAACATTCCTCACCTGTTGTATGTTTACCTTGCGTTTGCCCAACCGACAAATTATTGGATTATTAATGCATGTGTTGCCGGCGAGCAGTTTAGTTATGGATTCGGATTCACGGCATTTCTTGTTTACATGATGTATGTTTCCGACGGCGAGTTCAAAGCGTCACATTATGCAATTTGCACCGGATTTATGGCGCTTGGAATGATGGTGCCCGGCATGTTTAGCGGAATGATTCAAGAAGCGCTGGGTTACAAAACATTTTTTATTTATGTCGTGATGACAATAATTCCTTCGCTGTTCATTCTGAAATTTATTCCTCTCGAATATTCGTACGGGAAGAAAAAAACTACGGAATCATAAATTTTCGCCAAGCGGATGTGTAACTATTAGACTTGTCCGTTCGTCTTAAATTACAAATAATGGGAGTATTGTTGTATTCCAATCAAGTAATTGAAGTTAGAGGATTGACAAAAAAATTCCGTGATCTTACCGCGGTTAATAATCTCGACTTAAATGTCTATCAAGGCGATGTCTTCGGCTTTTTAGGTCCTAACGGCGCGGGCAAAAGCACTACCATCCGCATGTTGCTCTCCTTAATCAAACCTACAAGCGGTTCAATGAAAATTTTTGGAATGCCTCTGAAAGAAAACCGGGAAAAAATTCTGAAGAAAGTGGGCGCAATAGTTGAGAAGCCGGATTTCTATTTGTATCTCTCAGCATACAAAAATTTGGAAATTTTAGGGAAGGTTTCGGGCGCTGACGTTTCGAAGAAAAAAATTATGGAGATGCTTGAACTCGTTGGATTAGACAAACGCGCTAAAAGTAAAGTGAAAACTTATTCGCACGGAATGAAACAGCGGCTCGGTTTGGCTCAAGCGCTTCTACACGATCCCGAATTGATCATACTTGATGAACCGACGACTGGGCTCGACCCGCAAGGTATGAAAGAGATTCGCGACCTTATCATTTATCTCAGCAAAGTGAAAAACAAAACAATTTTCTTGTCTTCGCATATTCTTCATGAAGTCGAACTGATTGCATCCAGAATGATTATCATCAACAAAGGCGCAACTCAAGTTGAAGGCACGGTTGATGAATTATTAAAGAGCGATAAAGTGAGCGTGACTTTCGAAGTTGATAAAATCAAAGAAGCGCTGGAGGCAATTGAACTTTCTGCTTGGAAGGAAAAATTTCAATCAACAACAAAAAGCGAAATGACTTTTGAATTAACAAAGAATGAAATTTCCGAACTGAACAAATTTCTAATCGAAAAAGAATTTGCCGTGAGCGCCGTTGTTCCGGTCCGCTCTTTGGAAGACTTCTTCTTGAGAATTACGGAAGGAGGCGGAAAATGATTAGTCTTGTCGGCATTGAGCTGTATAAAATTTTTAGAAAATGGCGGACGTACATCGGCTTCATCGCAATTTTTGTTATGACGGGTATCGTTCAGACCGCAATGTACTTCACGCGCGACCGGTTTGTTGCTGCAACAACGAGAGGATTAAGCGACGCTTTCGTTATTCAAGGAAATTTTTTCAACGGCTATGTTGTTGCCTACCTAATATTGAACGCGCTGTTTGTTCACATCCCGTTTTTGATAGTACTCGTTGGCGGTGATTTGTTTGCGGGCGAGGCAACTGCGGGCACATACAGAGTTCTGCTTACAAGGCCCGTTTCGCGGCTGTCGCTGGTTACATCAAAATTTATTGCCGGATTTGTTTACGTTTTTCTTTTTATCGCGTTCTTACTTTTGCTAAGTCTCGGCGGAAGTCTCTTGCTTTTCGGCTCCGGCGAACTCTTAGTTTTCAAAGAGAAAATAATTATTTACACCGGCGGAGAAATTTTGTGGCGGCTCTTTTCCGCATACGGTTTTTCCGTACTCAGCATGTTCATGGTTATGTCTCTCTCAATTTTCTTTTC
>JAKAEE010000058.1 GCA_021820065.1 Bacteroidota bacterium
AATGATTATTTCGAACATAAAGCTGGTAATTACGAACAAGATGAAGATAGAGTAACTAACGTAGAGAACATTGCGAACTCAATTCTGAATAATGTCCATTTTGATAAAGGTATGAACATAATGGATTTTGGTTCCGGTACAGGTTTGTTGTTGGAAAGGGTGGCTCCATTCGTTAAAAAAATAACAGCAGTTGATATTTCTAACTCGATGAATAAACAATTAAATGAAAAAAGAAAATATTTAGGATGTGAGCTTGAAATATTAGAGATGGATTTATCAAAGACCAAACTTGAAAAGAAATTTGATGGAATTATGTCGTCGATGACGATGCACCACATTGAAAACATTCAAACAATGTTCAATGATTTTTATTCGCTGTTAAATGAAAACGGGTTTATAGCTATTGCAGATTTAGATTTAGAAGACGGCAGTTTTCATACCGAAGATACGGGAGTATTTCATTTCGGATTTGATAGAGAGGTTTTCTTAAATACAGCAGTTGCTGCCGGGTTTAGGAATGTTAAAATTACAACTGCAAGTATAGACCACAGACCGCAAGGTGAATATCCAGTTTTTTTACTCACCGGGAATAAGTGATTTATTTTTGTTAGAGGAGGAGAATTTAATGAAAAGCATTTATGCCGTTTTCATGATTGCTCTATTGACGCTAACATTGTTTCGATGCAAAGAAGACCATGATCCTCCAACTAAATATAAAGCCGTGTTTCATTCCTTTGGTGTTACAAACGTGCGTGCGTGGAATGGAATTCACTATTATGACAAGACTTTTAACATGTTGACGATCTTATCTACTGATCCATCAGGTTCAATGATGACATTGACATTCAAGGAACCTGTACCGCTTGATTCATCAAAGACAGTAGGCTTGCTTCAACTTCCGAATGATGGTTATTACACTATCAAGGTCTATGCTACCGACGGCTCTTATGTAAAATGGGATAACTACTATATGGTTCGAAATGGCAGAACAGGATTCGCAATTAGCTTGTTTCCCGATTGTAAAAATTGGGGGTCAACCACGGGGTACATGTCAACGGCGACCGAATACTATTTTAAACCAAAATCGCAGAGAAATACCGGTTACCACATTGTCGATGGTTCATCATGGTGCGATTCGAATCCTTGAATGTGATTAAACCGACGTCATGGTAGAACCATGACCGCCAAGAAAACTTCGCTAGAATTTTATTTTCGTGGCTGTCATAGTCCCAGCCATATTGAGTAGGTTTTAATTCCAGTTATCAATTTTCAGATCATACGGTGAAGCTTTTCCTTTACCGGTTTCTACATACTCACGAAGGCTCAAAAGGAATACAGCCCACTTCATACTGCAGTGAGCCGTAAACTCAACTGCCTCGCGCCAGTTTCTGTGGCCGAAGATGATAATAGTCTGGTTGTCCTGTTGTGATAGTTGGAAAGTGATCTCAGTACCAACCCATTCATCGGAGCCCTCAACGCAGAGCCATCGAACATCTTTTTGAGCATTGAGTTCTCGCACTTCCATAACGAATTTACCTTTGAGTTCTCCTGTTACTGATCGAAAGGTAAATTCAATTTTTCCTCCGACCCGGTCATCACCTTCTACTTCTTCGGTCCACCAATTGGCAAGACCATCTATTGTTGTTAAAGCTTTATAAACTTGAACCGCAGGGGATTTGATACCAACGCGATGAATAATATCGACCATGTTAACCTCCAAAAATTTATTAATAAAAATGGTTTAACTGCAGAGAGAGTAAAATATCTTGCTATTTTTTTCTGTCCGGCTCTCCTTTGCCTTCGGTTAATAATTTGAACAGACTTTCTTTTATATATTGATTCCAACCACCGACACAACCATTGTAACATTCAATTCCGGGAACTAAACCGATGTGAGTAAAATTGACTTGAGTAGAATTGTTATCGGTAGAAATTTCAAAACTTATTTTTGTGCCTTTCCATTCTTTTTTGTCTTTAATCCAAGTAAGGTTACAATCAGTAACTAGCCACACTATTTTTTTGTCCGGAACAAGTTCAACTATTTTGATAACGAAGCTGTCTCCAAAAACAAAATGAATTGTAAAGACGTCATTCAGTTTTTCGAAATTACCTTCTATATTTTCCGACCACCATTCTGAAACACGAGTGATACGTTGAAATGCTTCTTTCGCGGTGATGTTTGCAGTGATACTGCAATGGTAATTTTGCTGCTTCATCGTGATTTCCTTTCAGTTGTTCAATAAAAATGTCTTGACTGGCAGTGAGTGATAAAATATCTTGCAAGTCAAGAAGTGGTTTCCAGCCGTACTACTCTTAACAAATATAGTATTGTCACTTGCAAAATGCAAGTAAATTATTTAGCTTTGAATAGGTTTAACGTATGAAAAAAGAAAAGAATAAACTTAGATCACATTGCCCGGTTAACTATGGTCTTGAAGCTTTTGGCGACCGTTGGGCGCTGCTGATCCTTCGAGACATTGTTTTTAGAGGGAAGCGGACTTACGGGGAATTCCTCAAATCAGAAGAAGGTTTTGCTACCAACATTCTGGCTTCAAGATTAGAGCACCTTATTGCGGAAGGTATTCTTCAGCGCGAGGTGCATGAGGATGGAAGGAAAGACGTTTATTCCCTTACTGAAAAGGGGTTAGACCTTATTCCTTTGATTTTTGAAATGGTATTGTGGAGTGCTAAGTACGACAGTCGATCGGAAGCCAAACGAATTATGCGCCTGGTCGAACTGATCAGAAAAGACAATCGTAAAATTAGTCAGAAAGTGATTGAGCAAGTAAGACGGGGCGAGGGGATTGTTACCGAATATTTGTTGTGACGTTACGGAGTGCTCGTTTATAAAGAGAAATGGTGCAGTCGGTTTCGAGTTTTGAACCGCGCGTTTGAAATACTTTCGTGGTGCTTTAATAGCTATGCAGAATTTTAAGAATGTCATTTTTCTGAGATCATCTCTAAATTGATCCTCAGAATTAACTGAAGAACCATTTTGAAAAGTGAGTTAGTGTAACATGAGTATTGACACAGAACGACAGAAAAACTCTGTTAATCCAATTCGTCTTCTTCTAAAAATCCCAGTGCCGTGGGTTTTTGTTCTGGCGTACCTTGTAGGCGTTGGACTGCAATTTCTTTTTCGACCTGATTCAGTATCTGAAGAGTTAAGACGACTCAGTTTGATTTGCGGCATTGTGTTGTTTACAATTAGTGGTGTGATTGCGGGATGGGGTTTGTTCATATTTCATAAGGCGCACACAACTACAACTCCGGGCGAAAAATCTGCTATGCTTGTAACGCGGGGTCCGTACAGATTAAGCCGCAACCCGATGTGTGTTAGTCTTACACTTGCATATCTTGGAGAAGCTGGGATGCTAGCTCAAATATTACCGCTGGTAGTTTTGCCGTTTACATTGGCTTATATAAATTGGGTTGTAATTCCGCTAGAAGAAAGCAAACTGAAGGAAGTCTTCGGAGAAAAATATGAACAGTATTGCGCTTCAGTGCGGCGGTGGATATAACTTTTTAGACAATTAGCTTTAGAATATTGGAGGATGTAACATGACTTACAAAAAATTTTTGGTTTCGTTTGCCGCGGTAGTTTTTGTCCTTTTGTTTAGCGGCTGTGCAGATGCAATCCAATATGAATACTCAAAAGATATTCAGCAGGTAGGTTTCTGGTACGGATTATGGCATGGAATGATTGCGCCGGTAAGTTTTGTAATTTCTTTGTTCGATGCTAAAGTTGCAGTTTACGCTGTCTATAATAACGGCGCGTGGTACAATCTTGGTTTTTTGCTTGGTGTTAGCATGCCGCTTGGCGGCGGTTGTTCTGCAAGCAGGAGAAAAAAGAAAGTTTGTTAAAAAATTATTTAGAATTCGTACGCATAATCCCAAAGAGGAATTTGACAAGTGATGCGTGCAAGCGAAATTTCAAGTTGAATGTTTATTGGGAGGGATTATGAAAAAGCAATACGCGATTCTACTAGTTACCTTCATTGCCGCCTCGCATTCACTCGGACTATCATTTAGTTTTCAGCAATCAAATTTTATATATTACTATTAACTTAAAATCAGCTTTTTAATGAGTTATTCTTAAAACAAAAATGTTCCAGAATTAGTTGGGGATTTCTTAATGTCAGCGGTTTTGAAGTATGGTAATGTTAAAAGATTTGTTTCTAAATTTTGCTCTTCTAATTTCACTTAGCGTACTTAGCACTTATCTTGAAAGAATTGTTTCCAAAGAAAAATACCCGGGTAAAATTTCTATTGGTATTCTTTTCGGAATAGTTACCGTTGTTGGCATGAGTTTCCCATATACATTTATCCCGGGAATTATTTTTGACGGCAGATCTGTAATTATTAGCGTGGAAGCATTGTTCCTTGGTCCCCTCGCAACTATTATCACAGCAATTATTGCTTTAACGTATAGAATTTATTTGGGCGGCGCGGGCGTTATAATGGGCAGTTGTGTTATAGTCGCATCCACAATCATCGGACTCATTTTTTTTCGTCTCAGAGAGAAGAAGTTTATAGATGTAAACTTGAAAATTCTTTTTCTGCTCGGAATATCGGTTCACCTTACAATGATCTTACTTATGGCGACTCTTCCCAAGAACTATTTTTGGAGCGTTTTCTCTAACCTTTTCGTTTCAATCATACTGATTTATGTAAGCTCGACAATCATTCTGGGTCTTCTTCTTTTAGATCAAGAAAGAAAAAATCACAGCACAAAACTTCTTGCAGATAGCGAAGAACGATTACGGTTAGCAACTGAACTGGCAGATGTAGCGGTTTGGGAATATGATTATACGACCAATAGCATGGCGCGTTCTAACAATCATGATAGACTTTACGGTATTAAAAGGCAGAGAAAGTGGAGTATCGAAACATTTCTTGATGCAGTTCATCCCGATGACCGCGAATTCTCAAATAAAATAATTGAGAAATCAGTTGCACCCGGCGGTCCGAATGAATACAAATATGATTTTCGCGTGATCTACCCTGATAAGTCGATTCATTGGTTAATGGTAACTGGTCAAGTTATCGAGCGCGACACGGAAGGTAAAGGAAAAATAGTTCGCGGATGTCTGTTCGATGTTACCGAACGCAAATTGACGGAACATGCTCTGCGTTTAAACGAACAAAGAATGCGTGTTATTGTGGAAGGAACACCTCATTTGTTTTTTTACACTCAAGATCAAAATGCAAACAATACTTACCTCTCTCCAACGGTTCAAAAAATTACCGGGTATTCAGTAGAACAGTGGCTCGGAAATAGAGACTGGTTCACAACAGATGCTGAGATTAATAATGAAGCGAGGAGGCTGACCTATGCACACTTAAGAGGTGAATTCAGCGATGAGCCCATTTTGCTGGAAATCCGGCATGCCGACGGTCATCTTCTTACGCTGGAAGTTTTCGAAAATCCTATTATTGAAAATGGAAAAGTGATCGGACTGCAAGGCATTGCTCACGATATAACCGAACGAATAAAAGCAGAACAAGAAATTAGGCTGCTCGCTCATTCACTAGAGAGTATCAGCGAATGCGTTTCCATAACCGATACGGACAACAACATACTTTTTATTAACGATTCATTTCTCAAGACATACGGATTTGGTAAAGAAGAATTAATCGGTAAGAATATTACTGTTGTGCAACCCAGATCGTTAACCAAACAGGATGTGCAGCAAGAGATTTTAGGCAAATCAATGTTAGGCGGATGGAAAGGTGAACTAATTAACAGAAGGAAAGACGGTTCGGAATTTCCCGTTTTTCTCTCTACCTCGGTAATTAAGGACGTTAAAGGAAATCCGCTAGCGCTAATAGGTGTTGCAACTGATATTACCGAAGCGAAGCAAGCACGCGAAGATTTAATTAATGCAAAAGAAAAAGCGGAACAATCCAATGAACTCAAAACAGAATTTCTTGCGCAAATGTCTCACGAGATCAGATCGCCCATGAATGTAACTTTAAACATGATTAACATTATCAAAGATGAACTGGATGAAGAGCTTTACTCTCGACTCGCGTCATATTTCAGTGGTATTGATTCTGCAGGAAGAAGGTTAATTAGAACTGTCGATTTGATTCTGAATGCTTCAGAGATTCAAATAGGAAGTTACCAGCCGACTTGGGATAAAGTTGATCTTAATAAGGATGTAATGAATGGCATTCTTACAGAATACTATAGCCAGGTGCAAACGGCGGGACTAAAGTTAAACTACACTTGCGTTTTATCCAAACCGGTTGTGATTGCTGATAAATATAGTGTTCAGCAAATATTTGCCAATCTGATTGATAACGCAATAAAATATACCGATCAAGGAAGCGTTAACATAACGATTGACATGGACGCAGAACAAAATGTGCGTGTAGTTATTTCCGACACCGGCATTGGAATGTCTAAGGAATTTATGACACAAATGTTCGAACCGTTTATGCAAGAAGAAAGAGGATATTCCAGACGGTACGAAGGAAATGGGTTAGGGCTATCTCTCGTTAAGAAATACTGCGAACTCAATAAAGCTGAAATTTCTGTTGAATCCGAGAAAGGTAAAGGGAGTACGTTCACATTAACATTTTTAAACAAACGGGGTAGTTCAGCGTTTAGCAGATGATCTTAATTCTATAAGAGCGCGAGGAGAAGTTTCCCTTTTATCCCAACGTCTAAATGATGTTGTTAGGTTAACACTTCAAAGCTGAGTCACTTTTTTGATTCATTATTGTTAAAGTAATTAACCGATTCAAGTGAACCGGGGGAAGATGTAAACAAAATTCTGGCAGAAATCTTTTCTAGGTGAAAGAAGGTGCTCAATGAAATTATTCAAAAAAAGTTCAGTTGTATTGATAATTATTTCCATAGCGGTTCTTATTACGCTGTTCCTGAATCTGGTTCTTGATATTTATCCCGTCCTCAGTTTCCTCAAGTATATGGAAAACAAAAAAATTTATTGGACGATCCCTACGACGGTTATTATTTTATTGGTAGTCTGGCTGATGCATAGAATAATGAAAAAAGAAATTACTAACGAAAGAATAGAAATATTTACCGCGACGATACGAACGATGCAAGATATTCTTCAAAACTCGGCTTCTTCAATGCAGCTTCTGGTATTGGATATGAAGGATGAGGGCGTGCACGACGAGATAATAACGAAGGCGGAAAAGAATATCGATGAACTGCAGAGAGTTATTAAAGGCTTGGCTTCAGTTGATCCCGAGACCATCGAGTTGAAGGAGTTGAACCGAAATTTTTCAGTAATAAAAATTAATGAATTAAGGCGGACGCAAGACGGACTGTCGCAAACAATTGACTGAACATTTCATAGCTATCACGATTCAAACAATGATAGAAATAAACTCCGTTGAACCAACGTGAGTTTCTTTTATCGTCCTCTCTCACCATCACTTCCGCGCTTGGAATTATTCGTATTAGTATTTCTTGTTCCGGCATTCGCGTCTCGCGTTTTATTGTCGTTCCGGTTTGATGCTACCTCAGGTTTCTGCGCCGGCTGAGAGCTGATCGACTCACGATTCACCTTCACGTTTGTCATATCGGTATTGCGTTTAGAGTTTCTGTAAGCATCTGGATTTGTTGATGTGTTCCTGTCGCCAGTTGTTGAACCAGGACGATACTTAACGGGAGCGGAAGGCGGATTACTTGGAACGTAAACCGGATAGGGTTGCGGCACAACAATTACAATTGGTTGCGGGGGTTCGGGATCGGTTGCCGGCGGATAATAGTTGGACGAGTCTTCGTAATAATTATTTTCAGTTGATACGTTCCCTGAGTAGTAGCAACCTTCCATCCACAAAAGTGAAGTGAGTGCGAGTACTGCAAATAACTTTTTCATAATCCCTCCGATCGTGATAGTCTAAAAATGCTTTTCAAACAGTTATACACAAATCTAAATGCTGGGGGTTAAAGATTCGAGGGTTAAAATTTTGGGTGAGTATCAGAAATTCAAAGTGAACACTTTTGCTTCGTTAAAGATGTGCGTTGAGTTCCAGACCACTAAAAGCAAATTATACAAAGGGTGGTTGACTTGCCGCAGATTTATTTTAACTTGTATTCGGAAAATCAAAAATGATGGGAATTACTGCTAATGAATAGTGAAAAAATTTTGGTGCTCGGCATCGGAAATGTTCTAATGGAAGATGAAGGCGCAGGCGTTGAGGTCGCCCGCAGATTGGAAGGTGAGACATTGCCCGACAACATCGATTTACTAGACGGCGGCACCGGCGGTTTTCATTTGTTGGCTCAACTGAGCGGTTACAAAGTAATAATAATGGTTGATGCAACTTTAGATAATGATGAAGAAGGAACTATCAAACTGACCGAACCAAAATTTGCATCGGACTTTCCGAAAGCTCTCTCAGCTCACGATATCGGGTTGAAAGATTTAGTAGAGTCGCTGATCCTGCTGAATGAATTCCCCAAGATTTATCTCTTCACAATTTCAATAAAACATTTTCACAATGTATCGATGCAATTATCTCCCGCCATCCAGAATGCAATTCCCAAGACCGCGGAAAAAGTTGTTGAGCTTATCAATCATCTCAATCAATCCTTGCCGAAATAATTCCCGACTAAAAGAACAGCAGCGGAATATGTGCGAGCGCAAGGATTCCAAACCGCTGAAATGTTTTTGTTCTCAGCGAAGGGACAAAATAACCAAAGTAAATTCCTTTGATAATTGTATTGCTCAGCATAGCGACAATAATTGCCGTCGAAATAAGTTTCGGATCGAACCATGATGAATGTGCGATTGAAAAAATGAACGGATCGATATTGGCAATACCGACTATACCGGCAAACGTAAATATTCCGTGTGCACCGACGTACTGGTTAATCAGTTTTGTAAGAACGGAAATTGCAACGAACAAAATTCCAAATAACATTGCCGGTTTTATCTCAAATGGATTCTGCAAATTCTTTAGTTCTTCTTCCACGGCAGATTTCTCTGATGACGGATCATGTTTGATGTACGACGCGGCAATTCCAACCGCGAACAAAAAAATCATTTTCAACCAGAGTGTTTGTGCAATCACTGGACTGATTACGAAGATGATGACTAAAAATTTTATGTACATGATGCTGCTTGCAGCAATACTTCCTTGAAGCGAGCTAATTGCCAGAGTCGGATCTTTTTTTGCAATTCTTCCGTTGGCAATACTCACTGCAGTACTAGATACAATTCCGCCGATTAAACCGGATAAGTACAAACCAACTTTTTGACCAAGAAATTTTGAGAGCAGGTAACCAATGAAACCGATTGTGGAAACCAATATCACGATCTGCCAAATTTGTGATGGGTTTAGCTCGAAATCGGTAAAATTTTTATTCGGCAGTACCGGCAATATTATTAGCGTTACAAGCAAGAATTTTAGAACTGCTGTAAACTCGGCACGGTCGAGTTTCTCAACAATATTTTCAAGCTCGGCTTTTTCAGAAAGCAACATTGTATTGATAATTCCGATTGCCATTGCAACCCAAATATCAACCATCAGCGCCAACGCACCAACAACAAATGTAAGGAGAGCGGTGATTTCACTTGTGGCGCCGACCTTTTCCGTCCTAACTTTTGAAAAATAAGAAACACCCGCGAGTACGGATATACTCAGCAACCCAATTGGCAGCATTAAGGTTACACCTAATTGATAAAGCCATGCGCAGCCGAAACCTAACATGCTGATTATAGGAAAAGTTCTGATGCCGCCGAGTGCAAGTTTGCGTTTGCTTTTCGTCCCTTCGCGTTCAAGGCCGACGAGTAATCCCAGAGCAAGGGCAACGATAAAGCGCAGTTGAAAAGTCCATTCGATCGAATTCATTTCATCTCAATTTTTTGTTATGAATCTAAGATTCTTGACTGCAAGATTCAATAAATGAATTGATTTGACTATGGCATCCCAAAAGAGGGAACAAGGGATTTAGTACGGTTGTGCAACCATTCAAGACCTACTGAGTCTGAGTGGATTTTCCATATATTTATATATATTTGATTTGTCAAAATGATTTTTCGGAAATAGTTTAGCGACTGTTTTTATTGTCAACTCTTCAATATTTTTTAATAAAATCGGGATGAAACCTTAGATGAACTACAAAGTATTTAAAAGAAGTATTGCGTTATTGATATTCATCGCGACCGGAATAGTTTACTATCTAACCGTTCAACCCTCGGTTTCTTTTTGGGATTGCGGCGAATATTTGGCAACGGCGTATAACTTACAAATTCCTCATCCGCCCGGAGCGCCGCTGTTTCTGCTTCTGGCAAGATTTTTTTCAATGCTTCCCATCGCTACAAATATTGCGTTTAGAATGAATCTTATTTCGGTTTTAACGAGCGCCGTTTCCGCTTCGATGCTTTATTTCATAATAATCAAAGTGATTGAAAATTACAGAGGCAAGGATTACAAATCTTTCGCAGACGCGGCATTGATCTACGTTATCGCTGCAATTGGCGCGCTGACAAATGCATTCGCTTATATCTCGTGGTGGAACGCCGTTGAAACGGAAGTTTATGCGACCAATACTTTTGTGTTCGCCGCAATTATGTACATAATGTTAATATGGAATGAGCGCGCGGATGAAGTTGATAATGAAAAATTTATTTTGCTGCTGGCGTACCTTGTGGGGCTATCCACAAGTCTAAGATTGATGGGCGCACTTACAACACTTTCGATCATAATGCTCATCATGTTCAGAAAATATATTACTGATGAAAAAGAATTAAAGAAAACGATTTACTATTTTCTTGTGAACGTCGGCATAGTTTTACTTTTGGCTATCGTGCTGTGGGCTAGTCAAACAGCCACTCAACCTCCGATGCCGGAAGAATATCAAGCATTTGATGTGAAGTTTGCGGCGATAATATTTTTTGCCACCGTAGTATTTATCGGGGCTTTCTGGAAAAAACTGGTGCATAAAAATTCCATCTACTATGTGCTGCTCGCCGGAGGAATTTTGCTTGTTGTTATTTATCCCGGACTGGTAAGATATCTGCCCGATTTAATCGGAATGATTTCCGGTTCAAGTAACAATCTTGCGTTGATAACCATGATCGTAATTTTTGCAGTGCTGGGTTATTTGATTTACTTCACTAAGAAAAAGAATAAGCCGACTCTCAATCTTGTAGCAAAGTCTTTTCTATTTATACTTTTAGGATTTACGTCTTATGTAGTAATAATCGTCCGTGCTGAGCTTAATCCGCCAATCAATGAAAATGCACCGTCGAATTTTAGTTCGCTTGTAACTTATCTTAACCGTGAACAGTACGGCGAATGGCCGAGCTTCCAAAGAAGATACACAACTGAATCACATCAGCAGGGAGTCTTCACAAATTATTCGAGCGATCTGGATTTCTTGTGGAACTACCAGATGAACCACATGATGACGAGATACATACTTTGGAATTTTGCGGGCAGGGAGTCATGGGACCAGGATTCGGGACCAAACGTTTGGCCGTTTAACGGCGTTGCAAATCTGTTCGGAAAATTATTCGGATTGAAATTCAGCGGCGACGCATCAAAATCTTATTTCGGAATTCCGTTCTTGATAGGGTTACTCGGAATTTATTTCCACTTCAGAAAAGATTGGAAGATGGCGGCGATCTTCATGGTCTTATTCTTTCTTATCACTTATGCAACGGCGTATTATCAGAACCAGCAGGAGCCGCAGCCCAGAGAGAGAATTAAATTTTACGGAACCATGTGTTTCATGTTCAGCATATGGATTGCCGTTGGGCTTCATAATTTAATTGAACTGATCAAACAAAAGTATTCGAAGTTTCAGATTGCTAAATATTCGCCCGGCATTGTTCTTGTCCTCGCATTTGTTTTTCTGCCGATGAGATTGTTCCAATCGAACTACCGTGAACAAGATAGATCGAAAGATTGGCTGCCGTGGGATTTTGCTTACAACATGTTACAAAGCTGCGAGCCGAATGCAGTTCTTTTCACGAATGGTGATAACGATACATTTCCGCTTTGGTACCTTCAGGAAGTTGAAGGAGTGCGGCAGGATGTTAGAGTTGCAAATTTAAGTTTGATAAACACTCCGTGGTATATCCGCCAGCTTAAGTATGAATCACCTCACGGCGCAAGAAAAGTCGATATGAATTTGAGCGATCAAGAGATTGATGACATTCGTCCGGTTAGATGGGAAACAAAAACAATTGATTTGCCTGTTCCGGCAGAACTAGATAGTTCTCTTGAGGTTAGAAAGAAGTTGGCATTACAGGATACAACCGTAACATGGCAGGATAAAGTAGAGTTCAAAGTTGAGCCGACTCTAAACTTTGGCGATGTTACGGCAGTCCGTGCCCAGGATATTGCGGTTCTCTCAATCATCGAAGCAAACAACTGGAAACGCCCAATCTACTTTGCAACAACATGCAGCAACGACAGCAAAATAGGTTTGGACGATTATCTGCAGCTCGACGGACTTGCCTACCAACTTGTCCCTTACAAGAACAGAGGCAACATTGAAATGATGGACGAAGGCAGAATGTGGAAAAACTTGATGGAAGAAAATCCGTCATACAGCAAAAGTTTTCAGCCTGGATTCAAATTTAGAGGTATGAACGACAAGAGCATTTATTACGACGACAATCATGAAAGGATGATTCAGAATTATCGCGGTTTGTATTTACGACTTGCAATGCATTTCACCGGTCATAAAGAAAACGCTAAGGCGATTCAAGTTTTGGATTTTATGCAAAAAAAAATTCCGCTTGATTATGCTAAGGCAGACTACAGGATACTTTTCGATATCTCTAATATTTATTATGCGGCACACCGGATGGATAGATACAAAGAACTTGCTTCGTATGTTGAAAAAAGCGCGCTCCAACGTATTAGTACAAATCCGAGAGAGATAACATCTTACTATAATCCATACACCTTGCTTCTTCAGGTTTATGAAAATCTTGAAGAATATGGCAAAGCAATAGACATTTTGAACAAGCTGAAGGTTTTCTATCCAAACGATCCAACTATTGAACAGTTATTAAGTAAATATCAAAGTTTAATGAAGGCGCCGGTTAAACCTTAAAAAAACTTGAGAGGCATTAATCTTTTAGCTGTTTATGTTGTCTAAGGCGCGGGTGAAAGCCCGCGCGTTTTTTATAACAATATGAATTGAAACTTTATTGAGCGTGCTGGTTGTTAAAGCATTGTGTCTATCGTCTATTAATGTGATCAATTGATTAAAAGTTATTGAATGAGAATATATTTACCACAAGTATTGATTTGCAGACCTCAACGTCTATCTATTCCAACTTTATTTCAAAACATTTTTTGTTTTTAAAGGCAAGGACTTAAGATGCATCTTTCCAAGAAATCATATTACATTCTAAGCGCTGTTGTACTGTTTCTTGTGCTAATATTTATTTTGAGAATCGTTTCGTCAAAATCTGCCATGCGACCAAGTCTGAGACCTCTAGTTGTTGTTGGAATGGTAACCAACGGAGACGCGGTAAGAACCGAAACTTTGACGGGTGATATATTGCCGATTCAGCAGGCGAGCATTTTTTCTAAAGTGAACGGCAACATTGAAAAAATCTTTGTTGATATAGGCGACCGTGTAAATCAGAATCAATTGTTAGCGCTAATTGATACAACTATTTATGCTCAGAACGCAAAGCAGGCAAAGGCAAACTTTATGCAAGCCGAAGCAAATTTTGTGAATGCAAAATTAAATTATGAAAGAAACAAAAAATTATTAGTGCAAAAGTTAATTGCTCAACAAGACTTGGATAATGCAACTGCAAGTTTTAATGTCGCTTCGGCTCAACGTGAAGCGACGGAGGCGGCGTACAACAACGCTTTGACCCAACTAAACTATTGCAAAGTTACAGCGCCTTTCGGCGGAACGATAACAAAAAGAATGCTTGATCCCGGAGCGTATGTTACTGCTTCAACGGGTAACCAAAGTTCCATTCTGTTTACGTTGATGAACATTGATCGTCTTAAAACTATTGTGAACGTTCCGGAAAGAAGCGTTCCGTATTTAAATAATGTGAAAGATGTTGTAGTCACAGCCGACGCTCTGCCAAATCAGAAATTTTACGGGAAGATCAGCAAGATCAGTCAGTCGATCGATCTGGCAACAAGAACCATGGCTGTAGAAATTAGTATCGACAACAGCGCCAGAACGCTAAAACCGGGAATGTTTGCAACAGTGCAATTCATTCTCGAAAAAAAATCCAATACGCATATCCTTCCCAATCAGGTTATCCTGAATGACGAAAAAGGTGATTTCGTTTATTTGGTGAATCCAGATACGACCGTTTCCAAAAAATATGTGAAGATTGGAATTAGAATGGACAGCACGTTTGAAGTCTTATCCGGACTGAATGGAAATGACCGGGTTGTTGTGGTTGGACAAAATTTAGTTAAAGACAAAATGAAAGTTAAAATAGCAAAGTAAAAATTTTATGTGGCTAACCAGACTTGCTTTAAAATACCCCATCACAACCTTAATGGCTGCGATTGCAATTTTTGTATTGGGATTTGTGTCGTTTGTTCAGTTGCCGATCGATATGCTTCCGAATATTCAAATTCCGGTTGTAAGTGTAATAACATTTAATAGCGGCGCCGGTCCATCGGATATGGAACAGACAGTAACGGTTCCTATTGAACGCGCAGTCAGCTCAACGAACAATGTTAATTATGTTCAATCCACAACACGTGAAGGCATGTCGCAAGTGCGCGTTAATTTTAATTGGGACGCGAGTACCGATGTCGGATTGATCGACGTAATCCAAAAAGTGAATAGAGTTTTAAATTTGCTTCCAACCGCAGCGTCTCAACCGCTGGTCTTACGATTTGACATAACCAATATCCCCGTTTGTACAGTTGCACTAAGCGGCGACATCGATGAACGCGCATTGTACGATATCGCTTACAATGTTATTGAACCACAACTAGAACATTTGCCGGGGGTAGCATTCGCGCAAGTTACCGGCGGTAAGATTCGTGAAATTCATATCAGAGTAGATCGCAACAGATTGGATGCGCTCAATTTGTCGCTTCAGCAAATTACGCAAGCGGTGGCTTCTTCCAACTTAATTGTTCCTTCCGGTGATCTTAAATCCGGGGTGTTCGATTACTCGCTTAAAACAGAAAGTCAGTTCAATGTTGTTGAACCGATGGGCAACATCGTAATCAAAAATGTAAACGGAGTTCCAATCCGTGTGCGCGATGTTGCGTTTGTTGAAGATTCGTATCAAGAACAAACTGAAGTTATTCGACACAACGGAAGACCGGGTGTGATTTTGAGAGTGCAGAAAACTTCCGGCGCTAACACGGTAGAAGTTGTAAATGCCGTTGTGAAAGCATTGACAACTTTGAAAGATGTTCCGCCTTCAGTGAAAGCTTCGCTTGGCCTGGATCAGAGTTTATACATCCGCCAGTCAATCAGCGGATTGTCGCAAGAAGCGGTTTTGGGTGCTTTGCTGGCAACGCTGATCATTCTTATGTTCTTGCGCAACGCCAGAAGCGCTTTAATTATTTTTCTTGCAATCCCTCTTTCAATTCTTGCAACTTTTATATTCTTCAGATTCAGCGGAACAACTCTGAACATAATGACATTCGGCGGTCTGGCGCTTGGCATTGGAAGGTTGGTGGACGATTCTATCGTTGAGTTGGAAGCGATCTCGCGGCATTATGGAACGATGCATGCTGACAAGAAACCGAAGATGCAGGCAACATTGGATGCCGCCCTTGAAGTCGCTTCGCCAATTTTTATTTCAACACTAACCACTGTTATTGTATTTCTTCCGGTAATTTTTTTAACGGGAATTGCAAAGCTTCTTTTTCTTCCGCTGGTAATTACTATTACTGTTGCGTTGTTCTCCTCATTCTTTGTCTCACGAACCGTAACACCGCTGATGTGCTACAAATATTTGAAAGCGGAGAGGGAATTCGATCCTAATTCTAAAAAGTTTGCCGACCGTGCCCAAAATTTCGCAAAAAATTTTCTGGATCGAATTGATGCTTACTATCAAAACACTTTGTCGAAAGCATTGAAACGAAGAAAGTTGGTAATACTCGGCGTAATTGGGTTCTCCGTGCTTTCATTCCTACTGTTCAAATTTATCGGAACGGAATTTTTTCCAGACGCGGATGAAAGTCAATTTTCTATCAACTTGCGATTACCCGTAGGAACCAGAATCGAGGAAACGGAAAAATTTGTTGAGCGCATCGAAAAAATGATCCGTTCCAACGTACCTGAGGCACAGACAATCATTTCCGATATCGGCGTGCCGAATGCGCGAAGCGGAAATTTATTCGGCGGAAATTCCGGCGGGCATTCTGCTAATATCAGCGTAGCGTTAACAGCACCGGAAGAGAGAGACAGAAGTGTGTTCGACATCATAAAAGTTTTGAGACCGAAATTGATGAATATTGCGGGTGCGCAAATATTTATCAACAGCGGCGGCTTCTTGAAATTCCTTCTCAACTTCGGTTCGTCTGCACCGATTGATGTTATTATAAGCGGACAAGATTTTGATACGGCGAACAAACTTTCTCAACAAATTTATGA
>JAKAEE010000059.1 GCA_021820065.1 Bacteroidota bacterium
AATTTAATCAGACAGCTCTGCGTTCGAAACTTTATTTATCGGCTAATCGTACTGCTTTTAATGAACTCGAAAATATGAAAGCTTGCTTTAATATGAAGTTCTAAGTGTTTTGCGTAAGGTGAGTTATAACTAATTTATGGGGTGGTTTCAATGAAAAAAACTATTTTATTCTTTCTGTTTAGCTTTACTATTGTATCGTATTCGCAATACTGGAACAATGTTGGCTCTATCGGATTTACTCCGGGAACTGCCTCGTTTACATCATCTGTAATGAACGGAACAACACCATACGTAGCTTATACTGATTTTAATAATTACAGCCGTGCAACTGTAATTAAATATGTCGGAAATAGCTGGGTAACTGTTGGTTCGCCGGGTTTTTCTGCGGGTGAGGCCGATTATATTTCTTTAACAACGAAGGATACTACTCTCTATATTGCTTTTCAGGATTGGGGAAATTACGGCGCTGTTACTGTAATGAAATTCGATGGAACAAATTGGATCAATGTCGGTTCGCCTGGTTTTTCTGCCGGGGCTGCATATTATACTAATATTGCATTTAACGGTGAAACACCTTACGTAGCTTTTATGGATGAACAATATTTCTCTAAAGCAACTGTAATGAAATATGATGGAAATAATTGGATTTATGTTGGCTCGCCCGGATTCTCGCTCGGCAAAGTATACTATACACAATTAGCATTCAACGGAATAACGCCCTATATATCGTATCGCGATTTAGGAAATGGTAGTAAAGCAACCGTAATGAAATTTGACGGAAATAATTGGGTAAGTGTTGGACCAATCGGTTTTTCATCCAGCGAAGCCGATTATATTTCTTTAGTAATTAAGGATTCGACTCCTTATGTGGCGTTTGAAGATTATGGAAATGCAACCAAAGCAACTGTAATGAAATATGACGGAAACAATTGGGTGTATGTCGGCTCGCCAGGATTTTCTGACGGTTGGGCAATCTTTACATCATTGGCATTTAATGGCAATACTCCTTATGTGGCTTACTCAGATCAGGTAAATTCCGGTAAAGTAACTGTAAAGAAATTCGATGGAACAAATTGGATAAGTGTTGGCAAAACCGGTTTTTCCACAGGCCGTTCTTATTATACCCAATTAATATTTAGTGGAAGTACTCCTTATGTAGCTTACTCAGATCAATCCAATTCAGGCAAAGCAACCACAATGAAGTACACGGGCAATTATTGGGAGATTGTCGGAGAACCGGTGTTTTCAGCAGGTACAGCATCTTATACTTCCTTTACATTCAATGGAACAATGCCTTATGTAGCATTTACAGATGAAGTGAATTCCGGCAAAGCGACTGTAATCAAATTTGATGGAACTCATTGGATGTATGTTGGTTCCCCAGCTTTTTCTGCCTGTGAAGCAGATTATATTTCCATGGCTGTTTGTTCATCAGTTCCTTACGTTGCTTACCAGGACTGGGGAAATTCTCTTAAAGCAACCGTTATGAATTTTGATGGAACAAGTTGGGCAAATGTTGGTTCGCCAGGCTTTTCTGTCGGGAGTGCATATTATATTTCTTTAGCATTTAATGGATCGACGCCTTATGTAGCTTTTATGGATGTGGGGAATTCATACAAAGCAACAGTGATGAAATATGATGGGAATAATTGGGTAAATGTCGGTTCACCAGGTTTTTCCGCAGGCGAAGCAAGTTATATTTCTCTCGTTTTCGACGGGACGACACCATACGTCGCGTATCGAGACTTGGGAAACAACGGCAAAGCCACAGTGATGAAATATGATGGAAATAATTGGATAAATGTCGGTTCACCAGGTTTTTCTAAAGGAAGTGCATACTATACGTCTTTGGCAATTAATAGTTCTACACCTTATATAGCTTTTACTGATGAATCGAACTCTGGTAAAGCAATAGTAATGAAATATAATGGAACCGATTGGGAAATTGTTGGCTACCCATGGTTTTCTGCTGGCGGATCTAGTTACACTTCCTTAGCCTTTAATGGAACAACGCCTTATGTAGCTTACTCAGATAAAGTGAATTTCGGCAGAGCTACTGTTATGAAATATGATGGTTATCATTGGGTGAACGTTGGTTATTCAGGATTTTCTGCCGGCCAAGTAGATTACATTTCTATAGTATTTAATGGTTCGATACCTTACGTTGCCTATAGAGATTGGGGAAATTCTGGACGACTCGCGGTAATGAAATTTGATGAAATCTCCGGTGCTGCTCCAAATAATGAAGTTCCCGCAAATTTTGCTGTTATGCAAAATTATCCAAACCCCTTTAATCCAACTACAAAAATAAAATACGAATTGCCGAGAAGTAGTTTTGTGACATTGAAAGTGTTTGACATTATTGGAAGGGAAGTTAGAGTTTTAGTAAATGCTCAAGAGTCTGCTGGCAGCCACGAGGTTGTATTTGACGCGAATAATTTTCCTAGCGGAGTATACATTTATCGCCTCACAGCAGAATCATTCGCAGATACAAAGAAAATGTTGTTAATAAAATAGTATCCATTGGTACACAAATAAAGTGAAAATACAATTAATAGTCGGCCGACTCTACGTGAATATATCGGCTGATTATCGATTTAAATAATCGAGTAGTACAAAAAAAGTACCTGCTTTGCATAATTAGAATCAAACAAAGTTTAGCAATTTCGAAAGTGCAAATGTTTCGTTCAATAAATTCTGTTTAGTGATTGGTTTTCTTACAAAGTAATCTAAAGTAAAAATCCTTACTGTTATTAATGAGAACCGCCCTTTTATTTATTCGCCCACCACAGAAGAGTTCAATGTTGCCTTTGTAGAAAGAGACTTATCATCAAAAGTTTAAAACGCAATCGTAGAGTGTACATCTATAGACACTCTAAAACAGTTAGAGCAAATTAGTCGGGCTATAAATAATAGGTAATTTTGAGCATAAGTTCATTCAGTGCATCTTTCAGGTTCTTTGGATATCGATATTGAATCAAACCCATAGGATATTTAAGAGTTGTTTTGATTCGCAGCAGAAGAATTGAAAAGTTAGTCGTCAACATTGATGAGATTTCCACCCAACCAGATAAATTCAGACCAAACAGAATAAGAATTTTCATAAATTTGTCCTTAGCTAAACATGAGGAATTATGGACGGGAAAACTATTCTTGTAACGGGCGGGACAGGATCATTCGGCAAAAAGTTTATTGAAACTGTTTTAAAACGGTTCAATCCGAAAAAAATAATTATTTACAGCCGAGATGAACTGAAGCAATTTGAAATGCAGCAGGATCCTCGTTTCAAGAAAGATGGTGTTTTGATGCGCTACTTCATCGGCGATGTGCGCGACGAAAAAAGGTTAGCCCGTGCCATAGAGGGAGTTGACTATGTGATTCATGCTGCCGCTCTTAAACAAGTACCCGCAGCGGAATACAATCCGTTCGAAGCCGTGAAAACGAACATTATCGGCGGACAAAATGTTATTGACGCATGTATCCTATGCGGAGTAAAAAAAGTTGTGGCGCTCAGCACCGACAAAGCTGCCGCACCCATCAATTTGTACGGCGCAACTAAACTGACCTCGGATAAACTTTTTACTGCGGCAAATCATTACAAAGGCAAACATGATATAAAATTTTCCGTGGTTCGTTACGGAAACGTTATGGGAAGCCGCGGATCGGTAATTCCGTTTTTCCTCGAAAGGAAAAAATCCGGCGTTCTTCCGATTACAGACGAAAGAATGACACGATTCAACATCACGCTTCAAGAGGGCGTTGATTTAGTTTTGAAATCTTTTGAACGAATGTGGGGCGGCGAGTTGTTTGTTCCGAAAATTCCATCGTTCAAAATTTTGGATCTTGCAAAAGCGATTGCGCCGGAATGCAAAATTGAAATTGTGGGTGTTCGTCCCGGTGAAAAAATTCACGAAGAAATGATAACTGAAGCGGATGCAATCAACACAATTGAGTTCGACGATTACTTTGTTATTCTTCCCTCTTCTCAGATTGGAGATAATCCGCAATTCAAACTTTGGGACACAGAAAAATTTAGAACCACAAGTAACGGCAAACCAGGCAAGTTTTGTGAGTTCGGTTTTAAGTACAACAGCGGAACAAATCCATGGTTCTTAAGTGTTGAAGAGCTTCGAAAGTTAATTACCAGTGCTGTTGTTGGTATTAGTTGTTAGTTATTGGAGGGTGAAATGGTTAAAATTAATTCATTCAGAGATTTAGAAATTTGGAATTTGTCACATCAACTTGTTTTGAATATTTATAAAAAATCTGAAAGCTTTCCCAAAAAGGAAGAGTATCGTTTAACCTCACAACTTTTAAGAGCTACATCCTCGGTACCAACCAACATTGCTGAAGGTATGGGGCGTTACACAAAAAAAGAGTTTATAAATTTTCTTGTGATTGCTCGCGGATCGATTGAGGAATCCAAATATCTACTACTTCTTTCAAAGGATTTGAATTATCTCGCGCCAGATGTTTATGAAGACTTTAACGATAGATATGATTTGCTTGGCAAGAAAATCAATGCATTAATTAACTCTTTGAGAAACAAATAACCGGTTTTTCATGAATAAGAGATCACCAATAACGAATAACCAACAACCAATAACCAAAATCTATTCCTATGGTCACCAAACTATAGACGCATCAGATATAAAAGCCGTCACTACAGCGCTTAAATCGAGTTGGCTTACTCAGGGACCGACAATTTCGAAATTTGAAAATGCACTGAATAAAAAATTCGGCGGAAAATTTGCTTCTGCTGTCTCCAGCGGAACTGCGGGGCTTCACTTAATTGCGTTAGGTTTAGGATGGAAAAAAGATGATGTTGTGATTACCTCTCCTATAACTTTTCTTGCGAGCGCAAACTGCGCTGTTTACGTGGGTGCAACTCCAGATTTTGCCGACATTAATGAACGGACTTACACCCTCGATCCGAATAAACTGGAAGAGAAGATTAGATTTTACTTAACGCAGAACAAAAAAGTGAAAGCGGTTGTCGCTGTTGATTATGCCGGTAATCCTTGCGATTGGAATGCTCTCAAAACGCTTAAAGACAAATATGATTTTCAACTTGTTAATGATTATTGCCATGCTCTTGGTGCCGAGTACGAACGCGACATAAAATATCCGGCTAAATATGCAGATGCAGTAAACTTAAGTTTTCATCCTGTAAAACATATTACCACAGGCGAGGGCGGGGCGGTTCTGACCAACAATGAACTGCTTAATAAGAAAATAAAAACTCTCCGCACGCACGGAATGACGAAAGATGATTCTGAGTTAGAAAAAAATGACGGACCATGGTATTATGAAATGCACGAACCCGGGTTTAATTACCGGATAACGGATTTCCAGTGTGCGCTTGGTATAAGCCAATTGAAAAAGTTAGACAGATTCTTAAAAAAGCGAAGAGCAATTGCAAAATATTATGACAAAGTTTTCGGCAGAGACAAACGATTCATAATTCCTTCTGTGTCAACAAATGCTAAACATGCTTACCACCTTTATCCGCTTCAAATTAGATTTGATGAATTGAACATTTCGAAAAAAATATTTTTTGACAAATTGAAACAAAAAGGAATCAGCTGCCAGGTACATTACGTACCGGTTCATCTTCAACCTTTTTACAGAAAGAATTATGGATTCAAGTCGGGCGATTTTCCAATAGCGGAAAAATTTTACGAGCGCGAGCTTTCGATACCAATGTATCCGTCTCTCACTGAAAATGATTTAGAATACATTTCTTCAACAATCATCGAAACATTGAACAGAGCTAAATGAAAGTTTCGATAATCACCGAAGGTTTTCAAAACACAGGCTACGGACACATTACGCGGTGTTTGTCTCTGCAGCAAGCATTCGAATCGAGGAATATTTTTCCGACGCTTTACATAAACGGTGACGAGAGCTCGAAAACTTTTCTTACAACCGGAAATTTTAAGATACTTAATTGGCTCGGTAATCCTACATTGTTGGTAGCGGAAATCAAAAACAGCGACGTAGTTATTATTGATTCGTATCTCGCCGGAAAAGATTTCTATGAAAATCTGTCCCGGCATGGAAGAATTTCACTTTTCATAGATGATACTCTCCGCATAGAATATCCCGGTGGAATAATTTTGAACGGCACAATCAATGCCGAAACTTTTCCGTATAAGAAGAGAACCGGAATCGACTATTTGCTTGGAAGCAAATTTATCCCGTTACGAAAAGAATTTTGGAATGTCCCATCGAGGAAACACAATCAAACACTAACCTCTGTATTGATTACATTTGGCGGACAAGACACCAAAAATTTGACGCCGGCAATTCTACGCGCGCTCAACGAAGCATTCCCAAACATTAAAAAGAATGTTGTAATTGGAAGCGGATTCAAAAATCAAAGTGATATAGAAAAATTTGCAGACGAAAACACAAAGCTGCATTTTGCGCCGGATGCGTCCGGAATGCGCGAGTTAATGCTTTCCAACGATATAACAATATCCGCGGCGGGACAAACTTTGTACGAATTAGCTACAACTGGAAGTCCGACCATTGCAATCGCAGTCGCAGATAACCAGCGCAGCAATATTCTTGAATGGAAGAAAAAAGGATTCATAACCGATCCAATATTCAGCAGCGATGTAAACTTCCTTCGAAAAATAATTGAGCAGCTTGAGTCGTTCAAATCAATTTCTCTGCGAAAGAAATCCGGCAATGCTGGGAGAGAGAATGTTGACGGACAAGGGTCGGTACGCGCCGTTCAATTTGTCATCGAAAAACTTTGTAACATAAATTCTTTTTATCTTCGGAAAGCGGTTGAATCCGATTCGAAAACAGTTTTCGAGCTTTCCAACGACCCAACCGTTCGAGAACAATCGATAAGCAAGAAAATGATTGGTTGGGAAGAACACCAAGTTTGGTTCAACAAGAAAATAAAGGAAGAAGATTATATATTCCTTTTGGCGTTTGATAAGAAAGACAATTTTATCGGTCAGGTTCGTTTTCATATCGAGCGCAATAGTGCAACTGTTAGCATAAGCGTGCTGAAAGAATTTAGAGGAAAAGGTTTGTCAAAAAAAATTTTACGAGAGGCGTGCTCAAAAATATTCTCGGCTGGAAATAATGTTCAAGAAATAGTTGCATACATTTTGCCGCATAATGAAGCGTCTTTGAAGGCATTTATATCAATCGGTTTTTCTTTTGTGTGCGAAGAAATTATTGAACAAGAAAATTTTCATAAATTTATTTTGAAGCGGGAATCAAAGTGACTTTTAGAATCGGCGATTTTGAAATTGGAAAAGACAACCACGTTTTTATAATTGCCGAACTATCGGCGAACCACAATCAGAATTATGACATAGCCGTTCAGTCGTTAAAGGCAATTAAGTATTGCGGCGCCGATGCGGTAAAGTTGCAGACATACACACCCGACACACTCACTATCGATAGCGACAAAGATTATTTTAAAATTCAGCAAGGAACAATTTGGGACGGCACAACTCTCTATCAGCTTTATCAAAAAGCTTATACGCCGTGGGAGTGGCAGCCGAAGCTGAAGAAACTTGCCGACGAACTCGGATTGATTTGCTTTTCATCTCCTTTTGACAAAACTGCTGTTGATTTTCTTGAACAAATGAAAGTGCCCGCATATAAAATCGCATCATTCGAAATTGTTGACCTACCATTGATCGAATACGTAGCGTCGAAAGGCAAACCAATAATTATTTCAACAGGCATCGCTACTGAAGAGGAAATAAAAGAAGCCGTTGACGTTTGCCGCAGAACTGGAAACAATCAGATTGCTTTGTTGAAATGTACTTCCGAATATCCCGCTTTAATTGAGGATACAAACTTGAAAACTATTCCCGCGATGGCAAAAAAGTTTAATGTGGTCGTTGGGCTATCAGATCACACGCTTGGGACGATAGTTCCAGTTGCTTCGACAGCAATCGGCGCGAAAATTATCGAGAAGCATTTCATACTTGATAAACGGCTGGGCGGACCGGACGTAGCTTTCTCACTGGAACCGCAAGAGTTTAAGAAGATGGTCTATGAAGTTAGGCAAGTTGAAAAATCCTTGGGCAAAATAAGTTTTGAATTGACTGAAAAAATTGGAAAGAGCCGTTCGTTTGCGCGGTCGTTATTTATCGTTAAAGATGTGAAAGCCGGTGAAAAATTTTCTGATGAAAATGTGAGATCCATTCGTCCATCGTCCGGACTTCCACCAAAATATTTGAAAGAAATACTCGGTAAGAAAGCCAAAAGAAATATTGAAAGAGGAACGCCATTAAGCTGGGATTTAATTGAATAGTCCTTCTCAACAAAAAATTGCCGCGATAGTTCAGGCAAGGACCGGCTCCACACGACTTCCGGGAAAAATTTTTAAGAACGTTTCCGGCAAGCCGATGCTTCAGCATGTTGCTGAAAGACTTTCCTTTTCCAAACTGACGAATCAAATTATTATTGCAACTACAACTTTGCCCGAAGATAGTACCGTTGAAGAGTTTTGCATAAAAAACAATTATGCATATAACCGCGGCAGCATGGACGATGTTCTGTCGCGTTATTACGACGCAGCAGCAAAATTCAGCGCTGATATTATTGTTCGCATTACTTCCGACTGTCCACTGATAGATCCGCAAATAATTGATTCCATGTTACAGCAATACCTATCTAGTCATGTCGATTACCTTAGCAACATAATCAAAAGAACTTTTCCCCGCGGGCTGGATGTAGAAATATTTTCGTTTGCAGCGCTTGAAAAAGCATATAACGAAGCAAAAGAAAATTTCGAACGTGAACACGTTACGCCGTACATTTACCAACACCCTGAAAAATTTGCAACGGAGAATTTCATAAACGAAACAGATTATTCATCCCACAGATGGACAGTTGATACTGAAGAAGACTTGAAACTGATCAGGATAATTTATTCGGAACTTTATAAACCCAATTGTGTTTTTTATTTTGAAGATGTTCTTAAACTTTTTGAAAGACGACCGGAATTATTTTCAATCAACCAAAACATAAAACAGAAATCTCTAGGTGAATAAATGAAACGACGTGATTTTGTAAAAGCAGGCGCAATTGCCGGCGGTGGATTGTTATTAAATCAAGTTTCTCCGTCAAAGCTTTTTCCCGAATCGAGTTCGTCAACCGTTCCCATCGTTGTTTCTACCTGGGCACCAAACCTTAAATCGAACGCGCGAGCAATGGAAATTCTTCTTCAAGGAAAAAATTCTTTGGATGCAATCGAGGAAGGAATTAAAATCACAGAAGCAGATCCTAACGACACATCGGTCGG
This sequence comes from Bacteroidota bacterium, assembly GCA_021820065.1. Classification (GTDB taxonomy): domain Bacteria; phylum Bacteroidota; class Ignavibacteria; order Ignavibacteriales; family Melioribacteraceae; genus Fen-1258. The sequence goes on from JAKAEE010000059.1 coordinate 9,287, forward strand.
TTACGGCGGTTTACCGGATGCCGATGGAAAAGTTACGCTCGACGCAGCAATTATGGATTGGGGCGGCAACGCGGGTTCCGTCGGTTGTATCGAAAACATTATGCATCCGATCTCAGTCGCTAGATTGGTAATGGAAAAAACAAAACATGTTATGCTCGTGGGAAACGGCGCAAAAGAATTCGCGCTTCAAAACGGATTCAAAGAAGAAAATTTATTAACGGAACAATCAAGGCAAGCCTGGTTAGAGTGGAAAGAAAAACAAACCAAAAAAGAAAATCATGATACAATCGGAATGCTTGCTATAGACAAGATGAAAAACTTAAGCGGCGGAGTTTCAACAAGCGGCTTGGCTTTTAAGTTACACGGACGCGTTGGCGATTCACCAATCATCGGCGCCGGAATGTTTGTTGATAATTCTGTCGGCGGCGCTGTTTCAACCGGTAACGGAGAATATGTAATGAGAACGCTTGGAAGCTTTCTTGTTGTAGAAAAAATGCGCGAGGGTTTTACTCCGCAAAAAGCTTGTGAGTTTGCAATCAAGCGACTTTACAAATCGGTAAAAGATTTTTCCGATATGAATGTTAGCTACCTTGCAATAAATAAAATGGGGGAGATTGGCGCTTATTCTCTGAAAAAAGGATTCACATATTGCTTAACCACGCAAAAAGAGAATAAATCAGTTAATAGCTTTTCCCTAATGAAGTGAACTACGTTTAAATAAAATTACTCTGAAAAATTTCTTCTGCATTCTATCCGCTTTTCACAAAAATTTTTCTGACAGCAACAATTCTCTTCAACATATAATTTCAATTCTTTATATTGTAAAAGAAATTTGTTCCCAGCCAGCAAACAAACTCATAAGGGAGGGAATATGTTAGTTACATCAAAATCTACTTTCCAGAAATTCGTTTTTAACCCAATCAAATCCGGCTTACTTGGTTTTCTACTTTTTTTCGTTGTGTTAGTAATTACTAAGTATCTAGGAAAACTTATCAGAAGCGTTCAGAACGTTACGATTGACCCCGAAGATTTTTTGCTCTCTTCAATCGGGTTCATAATGTTTTTCTTGATTAAGTTTCTAGAGAATTTCAGCGCGGAAAAATCTTAACTCGCTTGCAGTTTTTCTGTTCTGTCTGCCAATTTCAGTTTCTCGATCAGCTCTGCAATTTCTCCTTCAATAATTTCGGAGAGATTGTAGAGCGTTAGACCGATACGGTGGTCGGTAACTCTATTTTGCGGAAAGTTGTATGTTCTAATTTTATCACTTCGATCGCCGCTCTTAACCATCAACTTTCGCTGCGCAGCAATTTCGCTGTTCTGTTCCCGAAGTTTCATGTCGTACAAGCGCGCTTTCAAAACCTTCATGGCTTTCTGGCGGTTCTTCAATTGAGAGCGTTCGTCCTGGCATTGAACAACAAGTCCGGTGGGAATGTGCGTGATACGAATTGCCGTTTCAACTTTGTTGACGTTCTGTCCACCGGCGCCACCGCTTCTGTAAACATCAATACGCAGATCATTCGGGTCAATATTTATTTCAACGTCTCCTACTTCTGGCAGAACAACGACCGACGCAGCAGATGTGTGAACTCTTCCGCTGGCTTCGGTTGCGGGAACTCTCTGCACACGGTGAACACCGCTTTCAAATTTCAAATCGCCGAAAACGCCGTCGCCTCCTAAGCTGAAAACAACTTCTTTTATTCCGCCCAAGCCGGTTTCACTGAAATCGATAATTTCTTTCTTCCATCCGCGGATTTCGGCGTAGCGCGAGTACATTCGATACAGATCTGCTGCGAACAATCCGGCTTCTTCTCCGCCTGTTCCGGCTCTAATCTCAACGATAACACTTTTGTCGTCATCGGGATCTTTCGGTATGAGAAGAAATTTTATCTTCTCTTCCATCTCGATTTTTTTTTCTTTCAGTTCTTTCAATTCGTGTTCGGCAATTTCAACAAGTTCGTTATCGCCGCCGGCATCAATAATTTCTTGATTGCCGGAGATGTTTTTTACCAAATAATCGTATTCATTATAGGCATTGATGAGACCGGTCAGATCGCTTCTTTCCTTATTCAACGAAACATACCTCTGCTGATCGGATACAAGCTTAGGATCGGAAAGCTGCTCGTTAATCTTGTCGTACTTTTCTTTTATTGATTTTAGTTTTTCGTAAAGGTCCATACATCCTCAAATGGGCGCGCAAAATATAATCAAGTTTGGTTTGAAATTCTAAACGAGGGAACCGTGCGATTATGTAAGCCGCCGGAGATGCTTCAAATATTCGATTTGAATTTCGACTGAAGGAATCAAGTCGCTTCTTGCGATCTTGCTATCTTTACCGATCATTGCAAATAATTTATCTATGGCGTCAAACATGTTAACAAGCGGATAACCATTGTCACGAAGAAAATGAATCAGCTTTAAGGTTCGGAAACCGTCGAACCACATTAATTTTTGCTTCCAAATTTGTTCTACTGATTTCGAGCTCTGTAAAATTTTATTCCAGTTTTCTGCAAAAGAATTTTGAATGAGAAATTTATGCATTGCGCGATCGATCTCTTTTGCCCGAAGCAGATACTCATCAGCGCCAAGTATTTCTTCCGCATTGAAAATCTCAGTCCACTTTTTCAGCACATCAAAAGATTCTGGATCATACAAAACGTATTCATCATGCGCTTCTTGCAGAAACCGGTTTACACGCTGACCGGTACCGAACGGAACGCGCCACGAAGGGCGGCTTGATGGATACACTTTGGTCGAGCCGATTTTTTCTATGCGCGTAATCTTACCAAGTTTTTCCATGAAGTAAAAATCTTCTGCCGCCTTCTTTTTATTCATTCCTCCAACTTTGATGTAGCTCTCATAATCACAAATCATTGTTGACCCGATTGTTGGAAACGCGAACGGCGACCCGGCATGAATCAGTCCCAGCAAATAATACCGGAGAAAAATTTCGTAACAGATGATGGCGAGTTTATGTTTTGGTTCGTCGGGCAGTTTGTGCTCATAATGCACATACGCCGCGGAAATATTTTTCGAGTTTACGGCTTCAACGATTGACGTGAGATAATTATTTTCAACGGTGCAGTCGGCATCGAGGCAAATCAAAATTTTCTTTCTGTTAGAATTGTAATCCAAAATAGTGAGCGCTAAGTCCATCCCGATTTTTCTTGCTAACCCTACCCCCCCATCTTTCTCCGGCATTTCGTGTCCTTCGCTTGAAGCATCAACAATGCCGATATTGATTCCGGAATCAATTAACGTTTTTGTATCGGGCGTTCCGAGGTCTTTACCAATTATTCCGCGCAAAAAATCTAACGTGTTTAGATTGTCAAGTTTAACGGTGAGTTCTGAACTATCGAGATTGTTCACCACAAAAAGAAAAAGACTTTCATCGAAATATTGTTTGTCGTTTCGCGTAAGTGAGGTCAAGAGACGCTTCACATTTTCAGATTCCTCAATTGCGGGAACGACAACGACGTTATTAAATTTTTTCTGTCCGGCAAAGATAAGCGACCAGGAACTCAAACCATGTTTGTGCAGATAGTTTTTAACGATTGCCGGTGGTTCATTTTTCGATGTCGGTTGGTTATTCATGAAAAGTATTTCTGAAGGATGGTTTTCTCTGCGGCTTCGTAATCCGGTCCATCAATCCACTCAATGTTTATTCCTTCGCGTTCCATTTTACGAAACCATGTCATTTGACGTTTTGCAAAATCATGTATTGCACTATTCAGTTTCTGGGACATATCGTTGTAGCTCAGACCCCCGCGCAAATGTTTTCCGATGAATTTGTATTCGAGACCGAATAAATCGAGCCGCTCATAAGAAACTCCTTGGTCAACCAGTTTTTTCACCTCGTCAATCATCCCGTTCTGTAATCTTTGTTTCAGCCGTTCCGTGATTCGCCGTTTAATTTCATCTCTTTCCAATTTTATCCCGATGACTAATGAATTGATTTGGGTTTTGCCAGCCGGTTTAACTTTGTTCTGATTTTCGGTAATCATGATTGCGCGGATTACTCTTTCCTTAATCAATAAATCCGTTGTGTTGTGCAGCGCGGGATTATGTTTGCGCAGCAAGCCGGTTAGTTCCGGCAATTCCAACCGTTCCAATTCGTTGAAGCGTTCTTGGTTGAAATTTATTTCGTTGAGTTCATAACGTTTTAAAATAGAATGAAGATACAGTCCCGTTCCGCCGACCAAAAATGGAATTTTTCTCCGCGAGGTAATTTTATCAAACAATTCATAAAAAAGTTTGTTGAACATAAAAAGGTTGAACTCTTCCCCCGGCTCTATAACATCGACTAAATGAAAAGGTACGGTTTTGCCATCCACGGTATAGTCGCCGAGATCTTTTCCCGTTCCGATATCCATTCCAATGTAAACTTGCCGCGAATCGGCTGAAATTATTTCTCCGTTAAACCGGTTGGCAAGCAGTGCGCCAAGACGAGTTTTTCCGACTGCAGTAGGACCTAAAATGGTTATCAAATTATAAGACATAAGTAAGATATGATTCCGAATAACCGGAACAACTAGTTAAAAGACAGATGAAATGGGAAGCGTAATTATAAATGTTGAGCCCTCGCCCATAACGCTTTGAACCGCAATTGTGCCGTTAAGATTCTGAACAATATTTTTTGTTATCGATAGACCCAGACCGGTGCCTTCTTTTTTACCGACGCTCACAAACGGTTCGAAAATTTTATCTTTAAATCCTTCCGGAATACCAAGTCCAGTATCGCGAAAACGGATTTCAATGTTCTTGTCCAGCCGTTTTGTAGATATATAAATTTTTCCGCCGTCAGGCATTGCATCGCACGCATTTTTAACAATACTCATATAACATTGATAGAATTCTTTGACGTCGATTTTCACGGCAACATCTTTATCCAGCTCGTTAACTATTTCACAAAGTCTGTTTTCAACATATTGTTCGCTTCTAGAAAAATAGTCCGACAAAGTTTCGTTTAAATTAACCTTTACCATTCTAAGAATAGTTTTCCCTTCAGAGTAACTTGATGTTGTTTGGACGAGATCAGCGACTTGCGTAATTTGTTCGAGCAGCATATTCACAACTTGAACCGCATCATCCGATAATTGTTTATTCTTCAAATGCTCGGCATATCTTTTGGCGACAAGAATCGGTTTTTTAATATCTTGAATCAAAAAATTTGTCATCTTACCCAACGACTGAACGCGCTCGGACTGCAAAAGCTTTTCGACCAATTCCGCATTTTGAATTGCTATCGCTGCATGAATCGAAAGAGCGATTAAAAATTCTTCGTCGCGCTTCGAAAACTCTCCGTTCTTATTATTCAGCAACTGAAGAACACCGATGATTAAACCCTTGTTGTTCTTGATCGGAAAACAGATCATGTTTTTCGTTACATATCCGCTTGCTTTATCAAAATCCGCTTTGAAGCGCGGGTCTTTCTGAACATCTCTAATATTGATTGTTTCGCCGCTCTTTGCAACAAATCCCGCGAGACCTTCGCCGATTGCAAGACGAATTTCTCTCATCTCGTCACCGAGAGTTATGATCGACCATAATTCATCTTTATCTCGGTCGATCAAATAAAGTGTTCCTCGTTCGGCATTCGTAAGGTTGGTAGCAACACCAACAATATTCTTTAAGGCTTCATCAACACGGATATTAGAATTGACAAGCTCGGCAGCTTTAATAATCATATTAAGCTCATCGATAGTCGTAACTTCTTCTTTGCTCGGCTTTGGTTTCGGCATTTCAATTTTTTCTTGCCGAACTTTCTCCGGTATTACTGTTTCTTTTATTTGCGGTTCTGCAATCGCAAGTTCGGGGATACTTCCCTGTATCGTTTCTTCTTTCGGAGGTTCTATAATTTCGGTTGGTTTTTCAATTTCAAATTTAGGCTCTTCAATTTCCGGCTCAATTTTTTCCTCCTCCACAACATGCGGAATATGTTCTGCTGTAGTTTCGGATTTCTTTTGAACCGGCTCGCCGAAGTTTAGACTCGCTAAGAATGCTTCGTCCATCTCAAAAGAAGATGTCGGTTCAGTAGGCTTTTGCGGAATAGGTTCTGTGCTTTCTGCTCCACCTAAAATTTTAAAAAGCGCATCTGTAAGATCTTCGTCTGATTTTTTTTCTGCGGCGTGTTGAACATCGGGTATTTCAAACTCGGCTTTGGGAATTCCGTCTTCATTTAAAAAGGCGCTTTCATCAAACGGAATCTCCGGCGTGCTTTTCGGCTCGTCTGTTTGTCCAAATTTGATCCCTTCTTTTTTTTCAACCGGCTCGGTTATGTGTTTCGATTCGTCCGCAACCGGAGTTTCTTGAATCAATGATGGTCCGCCAAGTTCATGTTCTATCTTTTCTTCTTCTTTTAATTCTTCATCCAAAGGTTTAAAAGAATCGCTAATCGACGGAAAGACATCCTGAACCTTGCTTTCTTCGGCTCCAACATATTTTTCAAACGGTTGAAACTTATCTTCTAAAGTTGACGGCATTTTGAAATCATCAACATCTTCTTTTTGCCAGTCGGTTTTCTTTTCCTCTTTCTTAAGTAAAACAGTTTCGTCGATTTCCGCAATCGGTTCCCGAAGATTCATAAGAATCTCGTCGTCTTGATTAATCAGGGCGTCGATTTCGTCGCGTGTGAGCGAAATTAGATATGAATCGCGTAATGCAACTGCGGTGGATGTCCGGGATGTTTCTTCAAAAAATTCTTCATGCCCGAAGAAATCGTTTTCAAGGAAAATGTAAGATTTGGTTTTGCCGAGCAGCCGTTTCTTCAGAATATTAATTTCACCGCTGACAACAAGAAAAATTATATCGGCGTTATCGCCCTCACGGTAAAGTATTTCACCTTCGCTGATGGTTATTAACTTGCCTCTAACATTCTGCAAATCAATTTTAGAAATGTTAACATTTTTAAGTAATTTGTTGCGGTTTAGCGCAATTAACAATTGATTTTCCATTTCAGGGCAAATTATTATGCAAAATCATGAACTTCAGACAGCAACAGACCACCTTGTTAAGCAAGATAAAGTGCTATCAACAATAATAAAAAACATCGG
>JAKAEE010000060.1 GCA_021820065.1 Bacteroidota bacterium
TACTCAAACCCGCCTGCCGGTCGGGCAGGTTCATTTTGCGGCGTGTTCGGATTATCCCAAGATTTTATTACGAACCAATCTTTGTATTTTGAATTCTGTTGATTCCTCACCACATCTTGAAAAGCCCAGAATGTTGTGCCGACATGATTGAAAACGCCGTCGAGAATAATTTTTATTCCGCGCTTGTGACATTCTTTAATTAATTTTAGGAAGAGTTGATCTGCCGTTGTCCATTTCCAAGTTGAAGGATCGCCTGGGTTTTCTTCCGCCCAGATTTTTCTGTCTTTGTCTGGATTCGGTCCGAAATTATTATCGATGTGATGATACATTGAAGCGTCGTACTTATGAAGCGACGGCGATTCAAACATCGGGTTAAGGTAGATCGCGGTGATACCAAGCTTTTGCAGATAATCAAGTTTGTCGATTATTCCTTGAATATCTCCGCCGTATCTTCTAACGCCGGCGTTCCAATAAAAATCATGTCCGTCTTTTACTTCCCACGGCTGAAGTTTGTACCAGTCGGAAGTCCATGGATGAGTCTGCCAACCGGCGGGAACATCATAAGGCCATCCGCCTTCCAGATCAATAGGTTTTGGATCATTTGATTTATCGCCGTTAAAAAATCTTTCGGGAAAAATCTGATACCAAACGGCTTCCTTTGCCCATTCCGGAACCGAACTGAAATCATTTTTTTTTGGTTGTGCATGAATCATTGAAACCGCAAAGACTAATAAAAGAATAAAACTTAATTTCATTTCAACCTCCGAATAAAAATTTCTTCAAAAGCGCTCCAAATATATTGAATGTGAGTCTGCTATAAAAAGAAATTCAGCTTAACCTGACTGCAAAGCCAAATGGAGAATTAGATTTTTTTTTCTTAATGTTGTAACCGCTTTTCGCAGAGTGTTCCTTGAAGAATCGGAGAGATGGTCCCGCTAAGGGCGGGGTGAACGTCGTCCTCGCGTAGCGGGGTAAATGTTGCTTGTCCTGCAAAACGAGAAATGCGGCGGTCTTGTCCAAAGGATCCTTTCCGAAGGAAGCTTCGCTCGGAAAAACCCCCGCAAAACGGGGCAAGCTGTTAAGGATGCAAAAGGATAGAATAAAAAAAATGGAGAGATGGCAGAGTGGTTGAATGCGGCGGTCTTGAAAACCGTTAAGGATGTAAGTCCTTCCGGGGTTCGAATCCCTGTCTCTCCGCAAAACATTAAATGCCCCGAAATTTATCGGGGTATTTTTTTATCCCGACGTAGAAAGCTTGCTTTCGAAAAGAGGGATGAAAATCTAAAACCGCGAAGCGGTTTGGCATTTAATGTTTTAGCTTCCCCCTTAGGGATCAACGAAGTTAATCCCTGTCTCTCCGCAAGAGTTGGACAAGTCGGCGTAGATCTCGAAGAAATTCGGGCTCTTTTTACTTTACAGACGTAGAAAAAGATGATAGTTACTTCTGGTGCTAGTATTATTCCCCAACTACTACTCTGAAAAGTAATTGCTTATCTATATTGAGAATTGCTATTTTTTCATTGATACCGGATAAGTTTGAGAGGAACAATGTTAAAGTACAAATTTGGATTAGGCAGAAAAGTTGCTGTAATTGTTGTAAGCGCTTTATTATTTTTTAGTATTTGTTTTGCTTTTTTTGCTCATGTAACTGGTTACAAAATGCTTGAGAAACAAGCTCAGGCTAAAGCCGATGGAATTGCTGAGTTCGGCAAAGGCATCTTAGAGCATTTAATGGTTGAAGGCAAACCGCATATATTAGATAGAGTGTTAAGATCGGCAATAATTTCTCCACAGATCAACGATGTTATGATATTAGATAAGGATGGTATAATAACCGTTCGTTCGACTAATAAAGATATCGGCAAAAAATTTAAGTTAGCTAATTTATCTGACGTAAGCGCTGTCTCGAAAGAAAGTTTCTTCCCTGTAGTAGAAAATAAAAATCACTATCAATATGTAGTTAACCCTGTATTTAACAAACCTAATTGTTACTCATGCCATGAAAGCTCGGGAAAAATTTTGGGCTATTACGTTGTTAAAGCTTCGATGGATGATCTTCTGAAAGTTGCAGAGGAACATCGTTCCTTAAATATTATTTTTACACTTCTAATCGTAATTGGCATAGGGATTACAATAATGTTAGCGCTTTATTATATTGTTATTAAACCTGTCAATAGATTAGAACGGCATATGAACAGAATTGGAGAGGCTGTTAACCATTCTAAGACATACGATGATACGCAATTCTCTCAGCTAAATGAATCTAAAAGAAATGATGAAATTTCGGACCTTGAAAAAGCTTTTAATAAGTTGATAAACCGTTTAAATGAAAGTAAGGCAAAGCTGAGTGAAATGCACCAGAATCAGCTTGAGCAGGCGGATAGGATGTTTACAGTGGGAGAGATGGCTGCCAGCCTCGCTCATGAAATTAAGAATCCTATTTCAGGCGTAATTGGAGCGCTGCAAATTTTTGACTCTGAAACTCAAAGCGGTGATGCAAGGAAAGAAATTATTGGTGAGATGATGTCTTTGCTGCAAAGGGTAAATAACGCAGTGAATGATTTGTTAAGCTACGCAAGACCAAAACCGCCGGTTTTTGAAACTGTAGATGTAAACTCGCTTGTCAATAAAACTTTATCGCTTATCACTCCATTGCAGCCGGAGAAAAAAATAAACTACAATGTTGTGCTTGTCGATGAATCGCTAATTATATCTGCCGATTCCAACCAAATGCAGCAAGTATTGTTTAACCTAATGCTTAACGCTCTTCAGGCAATGAGTAACAAAGGTACATTAAATGTTTTTGTGAAAAAGTCGGAACGATCCTTCGGAAAAGAAAATTTGGTTGAGATAGAAATAACAGATAATGGAGTTGGTATAAAGCCGGAAACACTTCCATTTCTTTTTAAACCCTTCTTTACAACCAAACATAAGGGCACGGGCTTGGGTCTTGCTATCTCTAAAAGAATAATTGAACAGCACAGCGGCAGCATCGAGATAACAAGCGAAGCTGGAAAAGGCACAAAAGCAAAAATTTCTTTACCTCTTGAGCAAAACGGGAAATAATTATGAGAGCGGAAACAATACTTGTTGTTGACGACGAAAAGTTAATACGATGGTCGCTTAAGCAAAATTTACAGAAAGAATCCTTTAATGTTTTGGAAGCTGATACCGTTCAAAAGGGTTTGGAACTGGTTTCAGAAATCGAGCCCGATTTAATTATTTTGGACCAGCGCCTGCCTGACGGAACCGGTATAGAGTTCATTCAAAAATTAAGAGAGAACTCTTTTGATAATCCAATCGTTATGTTAAGCGCTGTCGATACTTCAAATGTTGCGGTGCAAGCGATGAAACTAGGCGCTTTCGATTATGTTACAAAGCCCGTTGATATTGATGAGCTTAAAATTGTAATTGAAAAAGCGATGGAGTCAATCCGCTTAAAAAGACAAATTGCTTTATTGAGGAATGAGCAAAAAAAACAGTTCGGTAATCTCGCAATAATTGGAGATTCACCGGTGATGAAAAAATTGTTTAATATGATTTCCAAAGTTGCTGCAAGCGATTCATCTACCGTGCTTGTTACCGGTGAAAGCGGCGTGGGAAAAGAATTGGTAGTTAGAACAATCCATGCACTGAGCGAAAGAAAAGATAAATGTTTTATGGCTGTCAACTGCGCTTCACTTACAGAGTCATTAATTGAGAGCGAATTGTTCGGTCATCAGAAAGGAGCTTTTACCGACGCTAAAAATCTAAAAAAAGGAATGTTCGAACTTGCAGACGGCGGTACTATTTTTTTAGATGAAATTGGGGACATCTCCCCCAACCTTCAGGTTAAACTGCTGAGAGTGCTGGATCAAAAATCGTTTAAAAGAGTAGGCGGCACATCAGAAATTTCTGTAGATGTAAGAATAATTACCGCAACCAATCAGCCCCTTGAGAAGAAAGTTGAGGAAGGAAAATTTAGAGCTGATTTGTTCTACCGTCTTAATGTCGTTCATCTTTATGTACCACCGTTAAGAGAAAGGGGGAATGATATTTTACTTTTAGCCCAGTATTTTCTTCAAGAATTCAATAAGACATTCCGGAAAAACTTTAAAGGACTTACCGGCGAAACAAAGGAACTATTTCTAAATTACAATTGGCCCGGCAACGTGCGCGAATTAAAGAATGTGATAGAGAGAGCTGTTCTGTTAGATGAAGGCGATTATATTTTTTCACACCATGTTGAGTTGGGGCATCTTCACTCACTAAGTAAAAACGAAGACGCCGGGCATACAACGACTAATGGAAATTTAACTTTCAGCCAGATTGAAAGAGGCGCAGTGCTCGATGCGCTTACAAAAACTAATTTTAACCAATCACGGGCTGCAAAATTGCTTCAGATCAGCCGGGACCAGCTCCGCTATAAAATGAAGAAGTTAGGAATTCAAAGTAAGAGCGGTAAAGATGCGGGTAGAAATTTAAATGATGAAGAGTAAGAAAGCTTATAAAAGCTTACCGCTTAGTTTTAACAGGAAGGCTGTTATTGCGGCTGCCTCGGTTACTAAGGAAAAAAATACGATACATGCCTTTACGGAAATTGATATTACCGAACCGCGCCGATTCATAAAAGAACATTTTGAAAAGACTGGAGAAAAACTTTCGTTGACAGCTTATATTGTTACTTGTTTAGCGCAAGTAATCAAAGAACATCCTTATTTAAATTCATTTATCAAGAAACGAAAACATATCATCCTTGATGATGTTACAATCAGTGTATTGATTGAAAGAGAAATTGATGGTGAAAAAGTTCCGGAACCCATTGGCATTCATCAGGCGCAAATAAAAACGTTTCATCAAATACATAACGAAATTAAAGAAGCAAAAAACCACCGGAGTGAAATGCTTGGAAGTCTTTCCGGACAAACCTGGATACGATTTATTCCGGATTTTCTACTTAAAGCATTTATTCGTATGGCAGATAAAAACATAAACATGGCTGAACGCTATGGAAAAGTTGCAGTCACCGCTGTTGGGATGTTCAGCAAAGAGGCAGTTTGGTTTATTCCTCATGGGAGCGCAACAGTATTGATCACTATTGGAAGTATAAGTAATAAGGTCGTTGAAGTTGACGGGCAATATGCTTCAAGAGAACACCTCTGTTTGACCGCTTCTTTTGATCATAATATTGTTGACGGAGCTCCGGCTTCACGTTTTATGAATCAATTTATTGAGACAATTAAAAGCGGAAGGATATTAATATGATGAATCAAGTTACAAATACCGAAACATCCATCTCCGATTGGAAGAGTCTATACAAAGTCGGCGGGGTGGCAGCTTTAATCATGCTGCCGATCATTCCACTTCAGTCTTTTATCTTCATTGCCTATCCACCTCCGGCTACCGTCATTGATTTCTTTATACTATTCCAGAAAAACTGGTTTGTGGGTCTTTTGGACCGTGACCTTTTACTTATTGTTGATAATGTCCTTTTGATATTGATCTACCTTGCCCTTTATGCTGCGCTGGTACAAGCCAACAAATTCCTTATGACGATTGGACTTGCCTTCAGTCTCATAGGGATCGCCGCGTATTTTCCATCGAACACTGCATTCGAGATGTTGTCTCTCAGTCATCAGTACGCGGCGGCAACTACCGAGGCGCAGCGAGCGACTCTTCTGGCGGCTGGACAGGCGATGCTTGCAATTTACTCGGGCACGGCTTTCAATGTGTATTATGTCTTGAATGCCATCGCGCTGTTGATATTTTCAGCCGTTATGTTAAGAAGCAGCGTATTCAGCAAAACAACCGCTTACTTAGGACTCGCGGCGGGCATATTGATGATCATACCGTCCACGGCAGGGATGATAGGCATCTACTTCTCGCTCCTCTCCCTCATCCCATGGTTTGTATGGCTGATCCTGTTTGCTCGAAGGCTTTTTCAACTGGCAAGGAAATGATGAAGCATCTCCTCGTCTGTATCCTGATGACTGTTGGCATACCGACATAAGAAAGATAAACAAAATGACACATCGAATCACTAATCATGTAACTATAAATTCCCGCTGGAGTCGGCTCTACAAAATTGGCGGGGCGACTGCCTTTGTCGCAGGAATATTATTGTTGGTAGGAATGATAAGTCTGATCGCCTCGATTCTTCGATCTGAAACTGCGAGCGGTTGGTTATCGCTAATCCAAAATAACTGGCTCGTTAAAATGTTCATTCTGCATTCTGGACTTAGCGATATTCATGCCGATTTGCGTGGACTGAATCTTTTGGACATATTCATCCTGTTGCTTGTCAGCGTTATATGCCTCAGTATCAGCACGATTTTCAGAAACGCTAGAAAAGTTTTGTCGCAAATCGCTTTTGCCTTTTCGGTGATAGCCATAATACTCTTTCTGGCAACACTAAACGCTGGACGAAGCACCGTAATGCTCGCCGTGCTGATAAATTCATTTGTTATGTTTAGGGATAAAGCCTTTGGCAAGGTAACTATTTATACGGGAATTCTTGCAAGCGTTTTTCTGTTTGTGGGCGACTTAACTGTAGGTGTTCATTCAAACATAATCACTACCCTTTTTAGCATTGGGTACGTGCTTTTGATAATATGGTTCTTCTTAATTGCCCAAAGTCTCTTTCGGCTAAGTCATGTGTCTTAAAAGTAACGCCGCCGAACAAAGCGCTCCAGCCGAGGATGAATTTCAGAATTTGTCCCCATCCTGAATTTTCAATCGTTATTAGGGTGAAATCACAAAATTTATTAATATTAAAGGAGTTTTAACGATGAAAGAGTTCGTATTAATTTTCAGACTCAACAATAAATCCGATGTTAAGCCATCACCTGAACAAATACAGGAACGGATGAATTGGCTGGGAAGCATTGCTGCTCAAAACAAATTAGCCGATAAGGGAAAGACATTATCTATTGGAAATGCAAAAACCGTGAAGCCAGGTAATGTAGTAACCGATGGACCTTACACCGAAATCAAAGAATTTATCAGCGGTTTTATGATTGTAAAAACAGATACAATTGAGGAAGCAGTTGAGTTAGCAAAAGGTAATCCCATTTTCAAAATTGGCGGCAATGTGGAAGTTAGAGAAGTGGTAATACCTAAATAATATCTATGAAAGACGAACAAAACTAATGGGAGAAAAAACTAAATCTCCTAATGAGCTTTTGCCTCACCTATTCAGGTTAGAGTATTCTAAAATGACGGCTGTATTATGCCGTCATTTTGGTTTAAAACATATTGAAATAGCAGAAGACATTGCAAGTGAGACATTTTTAAAAGCATCTGAAGTATGGAGCACAGACGGCTTACCAGAAAATCCAACAGCTTGGCTTTATACGGTTGCTAAAAACAAAACCAAAGACTATCTCAAACGACTTACAATTTTTGAAACGAAAATCAAAGAGACGATTAAAACAAATGAATTTCTCCGGGCGCGGTACCTTGAACAATCTGAACTGGATTTTTCACACAGTGATACATTCGTAGATTTTACACAGCAAACAATTAGCGACAGCCAATTAGCTATGATTTTTGCTGTTTGTAATCCAGCTATCTCAACTGAAACACAAATCTGCTTAGCGCTTCAAATACTTTGTGGTTTTAGTGTGGAAGAAATTGCCGATGCGTTTCTCGCAAAAACAGAAACAATAAAAAAACGGCTGCTTAGAGCAAGGGCAAAACTTCGCAGCGATAATTTTCAAATTAAAGTTTTACAGGAAGCAACCATAAGATTACGGCTTGATGCAGTATTAAGAACTTTATACTTGTTATTTAATGAGGGCTATTTTTCTAAATCAAACAACAACTTAATCCGAAAAGACCTTTGTTCAGAAGCAATCAGACTTGCGCTTATTCTTACAGAAGACCAATTGACAAATACACCCAAAACCAATGCATTGCTTGCTTTAATGTGCTTTCAAAGCTCGAGGTTTGATGCAAGAATAAACGACACAGGCAAAGCCATCCTATTTGAACAACAGGATAAAAACTTGTGGGACAAAGAACTTATTGAAAAGGGAAATTATTATTTGGTGAATGCTTGTTCAGGAAATGAAAATTCCCCGGGGGAGTTTGTAACAAAATACCATTTGGAAGCAGCTATTGCTTATTGGCATACCACTCCTACAGACAAAAATAAATGGGAACATATTTTAGAACTCTACAATCATCTTATCCTTATAGAATATTCTCCAATGACAGCATTGAACAGAACGTTTGCCTTTGCAAAAGTTTACGGAAACGAACGAGCAATAAAAGAAACGGAAAAACTGAACCTAAATGAAAATAACTACTACCATACTTTGCTTGGTTATTTATATGCAGACACAGACGTTGGCAAAGCCATAGCTCATTATAACAATGCTATAAGTTATACAAAATCAAAAACAGAAAAGAAAACTTTGATGAAAGAAATAGAACGTTTGAACAAAAAGAGAAACAGCAGCTAACGTTAACGCCGCTCAACCGGACAGCATCGGCAAAGTCGGGGTTCAGTAGTATTCTGCTTCATCCTTTGAACTTTGCCGGTCGGTTTGTAATTTTAATTATGGATATTAAAATGAGAGCAGAAGAAGTAATACAAAATTGCAATATCAAGTAATTCAAGTTTTGGGCTGTCGTGTTAGCCGGCAAAGTTTATATGGTTGATAGACCATATTTATATATGTATATTTGAACAGAAAAAGTGAGATATAATTTTTGTGAAAACTTCCTCTTTTGAATGGGATGAAAATAAAAACAAATTGAATCAAAAGAAGCATAATATATCTTTCGAAGAAGCTCAATATGCTTTTCAAGATAGAAATAGGATAATTGCAAAAGATTTAGAACATAGCAAAAGTGAAGAAAGGTTTTATTGCTTTGGTAAAGTTGATGATAATATAATAACAGTTCGATTTACATATAGAAATAATAAAATAAGGATCATAGGCGCTGGATATTGGCGGAAAGGAAAACAGATATATGAAAAAGAAAATAAAATATAGTGATGAAAAAATTGGAGAGGTAGAAGTTGTAAAAGACTTTTTGCCCAAACCAGAAGAATTGGTTTTCAAAGAAAATACAGTAAAAGTGACACTCAATTTGAGTAAGTCAAGTATTGAGTTTTTTAAAGGAATAGCTCGAAAACATGGAAGCCGATATCAAAAGGTAATTAGAAGTTTACTTGATAATTATACATCTCATTATTCAGAGTAATAGTATCTACAAAAAGCACTGGTTAGTGATATGTGTTAACAACTGATGTTACGCACTCTCATAATCTTAATCGTAATCTTGCTCGTAATCTGGTGAAAAATCGAGTAAGATTAAGAATAAGAGCAAGATAAGATTAAGAATTAACTGTGTAACGTGTGTTAACAAGTATGTTATGGCATACGAATTGTAACTATAATTAACCATGAATCTAATCATTGAATCAAATCAAAATAATATTTATAAAAACTGCGCAAATAAGCCGCGCGTTTTGGTGGTAGATGATGAAACCTTGATCTGCTGGTCATTGCGAAGCGCTCTGATGAACAAAGAATTTGAAGTTATTACCGCCACTTCCTTTCAAGAAGGAATTAGAGAAATTTCTTCACGCAATTTTGATGTCTTGATTGCCGACTTAAAATTGGACGAGAGCGATGGATTCAATGTTATTACAGAAGCACGGAAGAAAAATCCTTTAATTAAAACCGTTATGATTACTGCTTTCGGCGATGAAAACAGCAGGCATAAAGCCGATGAACTTGACGTAAACTTGTTTGTTGAAAAACCATTGAACCTTTCCGAAATTGTTCATTCCGTATCCCTTCTGATTAAAAAGAAAACTTCTCCTTACCCAAACTGAAATTACCTTATCACAAAAACCACTGGTGGTGAATTTTACCCATTCCCCAATTTAAGTGGGGAATATTCCGCAAATGAATTCAATGAGCATAAATTATCGAAATCTATTCAAGCAATATTAAAGGATTTCACGACATAAGTATCGGTATTATAGCCGGCGGTGATAACTGGTGAAGCGAGCCCATACAAATTTTTTTGGCATTAGTATTGACATTTGAAGGGCGTGGATAATAAAATGAATACCGATTTTATGTTACTTAAAAGAAAAATTACCGATTGCACACTGTTAAAATATCTTTTGGCTTCTATTCTTGTTTTATTCCTTTTAAATTTTACTACCAACAACAAATTAGACAACGAACCGTTCAGAATTATTTATCCCAAAACTAAGACTTCAAAAGTAAATGAAGACCGGTTCCTATTCGTTATTTGGATAGATACATTACAAATAAAAAACTTTAAGATATTCAACGCGTGGGATACAACCATGGTGTTGGAGCTAAGCTCTCCTTCCATAAGGAAATCAAATAACGAAAAAATTGCGTCTGTTCTCCCTCAAAACTTTATGCTTGGAAGAATCTCTGTTTCTGCCGAACCTTTCCATCAGCCTCTGATCAACAAAGAGGATTTATTCCAATTCGAAAAACAAATTAATGCGAAGGAAATTCTCTTAAGGGATACTTCCTTAGCATCAATCAAAGTACTAAGAGAGCAGGATGCTCTTCTTGCAAGCGTAAAAGTTATGGGCTGGCTGCCTGTGGAAGTAAATAATTTTGGGAAGAGAAAAAATTATTGCCAAAACGATATCATTGCAATCCCGCTTAGTTTAGAACCGGGCAATAATGCAATTCATTATGAGATGGAAGCAAAGGATGGCAGGTTATTAAAAGATTCGCTCAACGTGTATTATCGGTTGGAAATTGAAAGCAAAAAACCGCCAGCCGAATACAGCAAAGATATTTTTCACATTGCTGAGAATGATGCAAGATGTTTTTCATGCCATGAAAATGAGAATGAGAGGAAGTTGTCGGTTCTTTCTTCATCTTCCTGTCGATCCTGTCATGGTTCAATGTACAAAGAAAATTTTGTACACGGACCGGTAGATGCCGGAGAATGCGAGACTTGCCATAATCAACAAACCTCATCCGGATTTAAACCAAAGTTTGAAGTTGAGAAAGAATCGGAAGTATGTTTTGAATGCCACGATGATATAAAAGACGAAATCGCTAAAAAGAAATTTGTTCATGCACCGGTAGCTACCGAGAGATGCACTATATGCCACAGCCCGCACGCATCGGCAAATAGATATCTGTTGAGGAAAACAGCGGTTCAGATTTGTTTGTCATGTCACGATGATAAATCTGAAGGAAATCATCCGGTAGTTTTTCATCCCTACCAGTTTAGAAAAGATCCAAGAGATACTAAGAAGGAGTTTTCATGTGTAAGTTGTCATCAACCTCACGCAGCAAGCGATGACAAACTACTGGCAGGAGCTGGCGGGTATTTTCAATTATGTCAAGAATGTCACAATAAATAATGAGAATGGAATTTTAAAAAATATGTTACCAGTTAGAAATTATTGTATTAGAATTAAAAGTACAACCGCTGCAAAGTTGATTATAGCGGCACTTTTCTTAGTTGCAACAGCATGTTCTTCGGTTCCGAATAAGGATAATCAGAAAGAATATGTTTGGCCTGCGCCTCCTGAGAAGCCAAGAATTAAGTACTTACGAAGCTTGTCCGACCGCGAATCAGTTGAAGGCGAAGAATCTCACCTCTTAGAAGCTTTAATCGGCAAGAACAAAAGCGACGCTTTGGAAAAGCCGTACGGCGTGGCTGTGAGCCGGGATAAAAAAGTATTTGTAACTGAAAGCAGCCAGGCAAGAGTATTTGTCTTCGACCTAAAGAACTCCAAGCTTTCATTTATACAGGGAGGCGGATTAACAATGCCGATCGGCATTGCATTGGATTCCTTGGATAACATCTATGTATCCGATGTTAAGCAAAGAGAAGTTTTCGTGTTCAACAAAGAAGGGGAGCTTATAAGAGCAATTGGAGAGAGCGGAGACATTGAGAATCCTGCCGGATTAGCTGTAAATGACAAATTGAAAAGAATTTATGTGGTGGATTCGAAAGCTCATTGTATTAAAGTTTATGATTTGGATGGGAAGTATCTCTTTTCAATCGGCAAGAGGGGAAATGCTGATGGAGAATTTAATTATCCTACAAATATCGCAATAGATAGAGCGGGAAACCTTTACGTGGTGGATACTATAAATGCCCGCATTGAGGTCTTTGATTCCGAGGGAAAGTTTCTTTTTAAGTTCGGATCATTGGGAGACTCGCCGGGTCAATTCACACGACCGAAAGGTATTGCTGTAGACAGCGAAAACAATATCTACGTTGTAGACGCTGCATTCAATAATTACCAAATTTTTGATAAGGAAGGAAAATTGCTGCTTCACGTGGGTACTTTCGGCAAAGAGCCGGGTAACTTTTGGCTGCCTGCCGGCATTTGTATCGATACCAATGATAAGATTTATGTAGTCGATCCTTCCAACAATAGAGTTCAAATGTTCGAACTGATTAAATACAAAGAATAGCCTGCGAGCTATAGATATATGAGTAATTCAAATTCATTAACAAAAACAGAGGTTAAAATGAAGAAACTAGCAGCCCTTTTTGCATTTACAATATTTTTGAGCATGAGTGTAAATGCACAGTCTGTAGTTGCAAGTAAACATGATCTTTCGACCGGTGGAGGTATTACAAACAAGTCGACTAGCGAGACGCAGGTTTGTATTTTTTGCCATACTCCTCACCAGAAAACCCTTACAGCAAAACCTTTATGGAATAAGACGCTTTCTACGCAAGCCACTTACGGCACTTACACCAGCACGAGTTTGACCACTACTACTGTTGCAGATATTGGCGGCGGTACTGCAGTGTCAAATTTGTGTATGAGTTGTCACGATGGAACTGTAGCCGTAAACAGTTTAGATAACAAATCATCATTAGGCACACCTGCCATGGGTACAGGTGCCGAACTTGACGCTACAGGGAAAATCGCTAGTGCGAACGATAATAATATGGGTATAAACTTGAGCAATGATCACCCGATAAACTTTACATATGATGCTGCTCTGGCAACAGCAGACGGTGCATTGAAATCTCCGGTCGATGCAAAATACGTTGACGCAGCCCATACAGTTCCGCTTTATAGTGGTAGTTTGCAATGTGCTTCATGCCATAACCCGCATAATAATGCTCAAGGTACATTCTTGAGAGTATCAAATGCAGCCAGTGCACTTTGCCTTAAATGCCATACAAAGTAATTTATTTTAGAGGCTCGCCCCGCTGAAGCGGGGCGGGATTTTTGCGATGCTATTGGATTACGTTTGGAAATATTCGGTTTTGATATGCGGGATATTGGTGGTCGTATGCTCAAAAGGTTTTGCGCAGATTCAAAACCTCAACGGAGTTTTAGGGGTAGAGTTTAACAGCCAATCTTATTCATTAAAGACCAGTGAAAGCGTTTACTCTAAATTCAGTCAAGTAATCGACCTAAATACTATCGGCTATATTTATAATCCTAATCTTGTAAGCTTTTCATTGAATTCTTCTTTCGTTAATGGAAATACAAGCAACAATTATCAAGGGAACGGATATAAACTGAACGAAAAGTTCTACAATTTTTTTGACTGCAAAGTAGATATGCTGAAGAGCAGTAATTTTCCGCTTAGTGTAACGGTTAAGAATTCCTTAAACACAAATACAGTTTATGCGCCGTTGGGAGGGGCTTATTATAACCAGTATTTCTCAAAATCGAAGGGATTTACATTTTCTCCCAAAATAAATATTAACGGTAGAGAGAAACTAAATCTTTTTACGCTGCGCTACGATGATGCGCAGTCCGAAAGTACAAATCCTACTCTGCCGTACGAACAAAGAAATCAAAACTTACAACTTGCAATTGAAACGCCGCAGATTCTCAATACACAATTTAATATCGATCTCATTTATAGAAACAGAAACGATAACATAACTGCACGAACGTATGAATCATACGAAACTTATCTGAGAGGACTTACTCAACTTAATGAAACAGACAGAATTTCATTAAATGCAAATTATATGTACGACAACTCAATTAAGAGTTTATACAGCAATTTGTTTTGGAATGCACAAATAAGCGATGGTTTTTTTAATCAAGTCAACGGTCAGTTCAGATCGTTAAAATATTCTAACTCCGCTTCGTCATACGAAGGAATGGTGAACAACCAAATGACGAAAGATTTTTCGCAGAATTTTTCCGGTACATTGATTCTTTCTCATTCCGAAGGCGCGTCGACTTACGAAGCTAACAGAAAAACAACCAGGAATACTTTATTAAGCTGCGAATTAAGGTTTCAAAAGAGCCTGGATATTGTAGATATGAATTTGATGGTACAGGGTTTTTATAATAGAACACAATTTGAGTTAGTGAGAAACACTTATCAAGGTTTATTCTCTGCCGCTTTCTCTACAAACGGTCTAAAGTTAGGCCGGTTTTCATTGTCGGATCAATTCGCTTACAGTAAAATAAACGGCGATAACACTATTACCAATTTGCAAAATACTGCAATCGCTTCTTTCGAGACAAATATAATTCGGAACCTCTTTTTTAGAAGCAACAATACATACAACATAAATAATTCGCTGGGCGATTTGGAAAACTACAACAGAAACATTCAAATCCTGGCGGATGTAACCTACAGGTGGACCAAAGGAATAAACGTCTTTCTGAGTTTCAATTACATACATGATTATCAGTCAAACAAGTATTTGACTTATTCTATAGGCAGATACTCTGTTACAGCCAGATTACCAAACTTGATCGGCGACCTCTCGATTGCCGGAAGGATTACAAAGACGACAGACCCAATAAGGTTTTTAAAAGAATTCAGCTATGATGTGGTTGTAACTTATACTTTCAGAGCTCTGTCGTTTTCTTTAAGAAAAGTCGGTTATCAGAATCCTTCGCTGCAAAGGAGCGATTTGTTTTTTACCGTGACCAGACCAATTAATATTAATTTCGAATGATGGTGTAATGTCCCGATCAATAAAAATATTCTTTTTACTATCCCTGCTGTTGGTGCAGAATATTTTTCCGCAACAGTTGAGCAAAGACGATTTGGTTTGGCCAAAACCGCCGCAGAAGGCACGGATAAAGTTTCTCTATTCGTTTTCAAATGAAAAAGATCTGGGTGCTAAAAAATCGTTCTTCGAAAGTGTGGTAAGTTTTTTGTTCGGCAGCAAAGACAAGAACAACTTCATCGACCGACCGCAAGGAATTACGGTTGATAATAGCGGTAGAATTTTGGTTGCAGATATCGGGTTGAACCGGATTCACATATTTGATTTTGAAAATAAAAAGTACAACTGCATAAAGGATTTTAACGATTCTTCATTTATATCGCCCGTTTCCGTTGCCGCGGCAAACAATAATGACATCTACATTTGCGATTCAGTAATTCGCGACGTGTTTGTTTACGATAGTGATTTGGATTTCAAGTATAGGTTGAATGCAAAATTTATTAGACCTACAGCTTTGAGAATTGAAAATGATTTGATTTATGTGACGGATACGGGTGCTAACCAGGTCGTTGTCTTCGATCTCAATGGAAAGGAAAAATTCAGGTTTGGCAGAAACGGAACGAACCGCGGCGAGTTTCATTTTCCGGTTCATCTGGCAGTACTGCATGATCGTGAAGAACATGGCGTGCCTGAAATATTTGTTATAGATGCTATGAATTTCAGAGTTCAAACTTTTGACTGGAAAGGAAATTACCTTAATTGTTTTGGTTCGGCAGGCAATACAGTAGGAAGTTTTGGCAGACCAAAAGGGATAGCGGTTGACAGCGAGAATCATATTTACGTTGCAGATGCATTATTGGATATCATTCAAATTTTTGATTTCAATGGACAACTTTTGCTTGCATTTGGCGGTTCAGGTGATGGACTGGCTTACTTTAATTTACCAACAGATATTTTCATAGATAAGAATGATCGGATATATGTCTCAGATTCCGGTAATCATAGAGTACAAGTTTTTGAGTACTTGAAATAATTTAGATGATGCGCAGATTAGCCAAACATATTGTCTTGCTCTTTGGTATAGCGCCAATAATTAACGCACAAATACTCCAGTCGAAGCATAATTTCTCCGTAACCGGACCAGGGACAATAAAATCCAACACGGAACAAGAGGTTTGTAAATTCTGTCACTTGCCGCATAAAAATCTAAAAGTAAGACAACTCTGGGATCATACACTATCTTCCGTGAATTACAACCAGTACACCAGCAGTACTCTCACATCTACTTATCTTGCGCAGTACCCAAACACATCCTCCAAGTTATGTCTTTCTTGTCATGATGGAACAATTGCAATTGGGTCGATGAGCACAGGTCAAATTAACGTAAGCGGCAGTTCAAATTTGGATGC
>JAKAEE010000061.1 GCA_021820065.1 Bacteroidota bacterium
ATGTAGAACATGATGCTTAGAACCAAAAGAAGAATTAAAGCAACAGTAAGTATCTCGAAAAAGCCGAAGGACAAAGCCGCAATGGGCTGAACTACAACCGTAAGAGCGATTACCAAAGGAAGAAGAATAACGGCAACCAGTCCCCTGCTCAATGCAAAGGATTTAACAAACGACCGGTAAGTTTCATCGAACGATGAAATGTTCTCTGCGTTAAAAAAGAAATAGAGAACCGCCGATGTAGTAAGCGCGAGTGAAAGTACGAGGAATTGGAGAAAATAAAATAAGGTTGAAAATGAAAATATAATTCCGGTTAAACTGTTACCGGTCTGCCAGCGTGAAGTATCACCGGCAAGCTGAACCGCGCCGGAGAAAAGATAAACGGCAACTGCAAGAAGAATCAATCCGTACAAACCGCTCTTGCTGTGAATGTTTACGGTTTTACCGCTGTATGATTCGATCTCGCTCTTTAATGATTCGTCTGTCTTAGCGGAATCTTTTTTCTCATCGGCAAATTGGAAAATATCTTTTAAGTGAAAAGTGTATTTGTAAGTGTAAGTGAGAATCAATCCGGCAGCGAACAGCAGAAGCGAAAGAAGCAGATAGCCGGTAACATCCAAGTTTGATAAATGCAGAAGCTGCGCGTAGCAGAACACGGCGCTCAAAAGCGGAACGACACCGAGAGCAAACGCAACGCCTTTGTTGAACGTGATAAGATCGATCAATTTCTTAGAAAAGTTATGAAGAAGTTTATCGCCGCTCTTAACGGATTTCTTGTTGAAAAAAAGAGACAACGAAAGCGAACCGAACAGTATTCCTGTGTACGTAAAGAAAATTATGAAAGTCAGCACAAGCAGATATTTCAGCAGCATCAAATGAGGCGCCGATTGAGGAAGAACCGAATTGTCTAAGAATTGCATATTCAAACCGTTTTAAAATTCATGAAGTAATAACTTATCTAATGAAAGAACCAGAACCACAGCGAGCACATAAAGATTGATCCGCAAAAAAGCTTTTCTGAAAATGATCCGTTCAAAGTAATCCGTAAGTATGTCGCGCGACTCGATTAAAAGCCAAACGCCTAATGCAGCGATTACCAGCGCAGTGATAAAATGGGCAGAGATATTAACGAACGGAATTATAACGCAGCTTGTTGCAAGCGCAGCCATCCATACAAATGTTATTCTGCTCAACTGCGAGTTGGAAAATATTTTTGTAAGTGTCGGAAATCCGGCTTTCTCGTAATCTTTTCCGTAAAGTAGAAGCAGCAGCCAGAAATGAGGAATCTGCCAGATAAAGAAAAACAGCGCGAGCGATAAAATTTTAAGATCCAGCAAAGCGCCGCCGGATGCAACCCAGCCGATCACCGGGGGTATTGCGCCGATGAGTGAACCGGGAACGACAGCCAATGCATATTTTTTCTTGAGCGGCGTATAAACAACGTTGTACCAAATCAACGCGAGCCATCCGAGAAGCACCGCAGTTACATTTGATGAGAGATAAATAATCAGTGAACCGAGTAGAACTAAAATTGAAGCGACGACAACCGCATGAGTTGCAGTGATTCTTCCGGAAGGAATTGGTCGTCCTTTCGTTCGGTCCATCAATGCATCAGAAAATCTTTCCTGGTAATGGTTGAGCGCCGATGAACCCATGGCAAGTATAAACACGCCGAATGCAGGAAGTGTCATTCGCCACTCAAGCTGCGCTGAATTGAGCAAGTAACCGATCGAAGTGGAAAACGCAACGAAGAAAGTGATCTTCACTTTGCCAAGTTCTAAAATTATTCCGATATGTTTTTTCAGTTCTGCCATTTACCTTTTTGACGTCCCCCTGTGTCCCCCTCCTTGGTAAGGAGGGGGAATTAAAGGGGGTGGTTAAACTTTAGTTATTCACTCCAGCCTTCTGCAATTTTGCCGGCGCGCCAAACCACGCCGTAAATTTATTTTCCGGCATCACAACAACTTTAGTGTACATAGCCGAATGATTCAATCCGCAATATTCCGCACAAGCTACATCGTACGATCCCTCTTCCTTCGGCGTGAAATACAAATGATTCGTTTGACTGAAAAGTATATCTTCCTTTATTCTGAACGCCGGAATATAAAACGCGTGATTGACATCCATCGAACGCATCTCCAAATCAATCGGCGTGTTGATCGGAACGTAAAGCGTGTCGGACTTTCTACCGTTATCGTAAGTAAAAGAAAAATGCCACATGCGCGCTGTTACTTTAACAACAAACGCTTCATCGGGTCTATCGCGAAATTCTCTATAACTTGTGTAGCCGAAATAAAACATTGAGAGAACCAAAAGAGTCGGAATTAAAATCCAAACCACTTCAAGCCAAATGTTGCCGTGAATATCTACCGGCTGATGACCTTTCTTTCTGTTGTACTTGAAAACAAAATATATCATTGTTGCCGTAATACCCAGTAGAAGTACAACTGAGATACTTACGATGTAAAGCATTACGAAATCAACTGACTCTGCATGTGTTGTTGGTGACGGAAACATTTAACTCCTCAACGAAATAGAACGTCAAAAAATGTTAAAGCGAAAATTATTAATAGCGTTACACCGCTTAGAGCGAGGAAAACTTTGAAAATCGGCTCATCAAATTTTATATGCATGAAAATATTTATAACTAAGGTGGATTTTATTGCCGCGATTAGAAGCGCAATGAAAAGAGTGTATCTTCCCAAACCTATGCCGGCAATGGTAACCGTAATTGATGTGAACGCCAAAAGCGCAACCCATACCAGGATATACGTTCCGTATGAAATGTGATGAACTTTATTATCGTGTTCGCTCATGTTAAAAATCCTTGTTTGAAGATTACTGAATCAAATAGAACAACGGGAACAAGAAAATCCAGATCAAATCCACCAAGTGCCAATAGAGACCGGAGTTTTCAAGTTTTGCGTAACTGTCTTTTGTAATGATGTCCCTCTTGATGAAGACAAGCATGAAAGTCAAAACAACCATTCCAACCAGAACGTGCAGACCGTGAAGACCGGTCATTACAAAGTATAGACCGTAGAACAAAATTTGTCCGTTCGGTTTGGCGGCTAATTCTTTTGAACCGGGATAAATGCCGTGCGAAAACTTTGTTGACCATTCGAAAAATTTATTTACCATGAACATTGCCGCTAAGATCAGCGTTGTCGAAATCAAGATCATTGAGAGGAACTTGTTCCCTTTTTGAATTGCGGCGATTGAAAGCGCAACTGTTAAAGAACTTGTTAGAAGAATAATTGTGTTCAGCGTTCCGATGCCGGTATTTAATTCCATCGCCGCAATATGAAATTGCTGCTGGTACTGATATCTATAAACGGCGTACACAAGAAACAATCCGCCGAACAAAAGGACTTCGGTGAAAAGGAACAGCCACATTCCCATCTTAGCGCCGACATCGTCGCGATGTGTTTGATGAGTAGCCGCAGCAGTTTCTTGATGATTACTCATTCTTCATCTCCTTGAGTTGACTGAAATCGTACGGTTCATGCGTGATTGTAGGAATCTCGTGAAAGTTTTCCATAATTGGCGGCGAAGATATATGCCATTCCAATGTTACTCCTCCCCACGGATTGGAAGTTGCTTTCTTTCCTTTGTACAATGCGTGGATAAAATATCCTACCATAAAAAATATTGTGCCCGCTAAAATCCATGAACCGATTGTTGAAATTCTTTGATACGGAGTGAACATCGGAAGATAATCGTAATACCGTCTCGGCATTCCCATATAACCCATAATGAATTTTGGGAAGTAAAGCATGTTGAAGCCGATGAAGTAAGTTACAACGGCAATCTTCGAGAATTTTATGTTGTACATCTTGCCGAACATTTTGGGGAACCAGTAATGAAGCGCTGCAAAGAAAATCGTTCCGGTTCCGCCAAACATAACGTAATGGAAATGCGCCACGACAAAATATGTATCGGTTAAATGGATATCAGTTGCGAGCGATCCGAGAACCAATCCGGTCAATCCGCCAATTGAAAATAAAACAATGAAAGCCATCACCCATAAAAACGGCGGCTGCGGATCGATGGAACCTTTGTACATAGTTGCGACCCAGTTAAATATTTTCACGCCGCTGGGAAGCGCAACAAGAAATGTCAGCAGAGAAAAAATCATCGCATCAGTATCCGACATACCGCTGGAGAACATGTGATGCCCCCAGACAAGATAGCCGATGAATGCGATTGCAAGTGACGAGTATGCAATTTGTTTGTAGCCGAAAATTGTTCGCCGCGAAAATGTTGGAATGATTTCCGAGACCACGCCCATTGCCGGCAAGATCATTATATATACCGCGGGATGAGAATATATCCAGAACAAATGCTGGAAGAGAATCGGATCACCTCCGAGAGCCGGGTCAAAAATTCCTACACCGAACGCGCGTTCGATGACAACTAATAAAATTGTAATTCCTATTACCGGCGTTGCGATAACTTGAATCCATGCAGTCGCATAAGTCGCCCAAACGAAAAGAGGCATTCTAAACCATCCCATTCCGGGAGCGCGCATTCTGTGAACAGTTGTAATAAAATTTATTCCGGTTAGGATTGAAGAGAAACCGAGAACGAATGCGGCGAGCAGCGCCATCGAAACATTTGTGGTGCTTCTGATGCTGTACGGAATGTAAAATGTCCAGCCGGTATCGATTGGACCGCCTGGTAAAAAGAGAGAGGTCAGCGCCATGATTGCACCGATCACATAAATGTAATATGAAAGCAAATTCAATCTTGGAAACGCAACGTCCCGCGCGCCGATTTGAATTGGCAGAAAGAAGTTGCCGAAAATTGCCGGCAGACCGGGAATGATAAACAAGAAAATCATTATCACGCCGTGAAGCGTAAACAACTCATTGTAAGTCTGCGGTCCCATAATTGTGCGTCCGGGTGCAATCAATTCCAAACGCATTAACACGCCGATTATAACACCGACCAAAAAGAACGTGATAATTGCTGCAAAGTACATCAGCCCAATTCTTTTGTGATCGGTTGTCAATAGCCAAGATAAAATTCCGCTGTGCTTATTTGTACTAACTTGATAATACGGTTTTTCGGCAACGGCAGTTGTTGCGTCAGCCATCTATCTAAACTCCTTCTTTCTTAATTTTTTTCTTTTTCTTAATCACCAAAACTCCTAAAAATATTCCGACTCCAAGCAAAGAGATCGAGCCCATAATTCGGAGAATGTTCAGCGTGTATCTTCTTCCGCTCGGATCGTAGCTGAAACAGAATTGTAAAACTTTTGCAATTGTAGGACTCGCTTTGCCGGCTTCGGCTTCCAACAGCGCCATCTTCATATCAAACGGATTGAACTGAGTTCCGAACATGTAACGCGTGATCTTTCCGTCGGGAGAAATTGCAATAACCGTTGCAGCGTGAACGTACTGTTTATCGGCGGGGCGGAAATGATATCCGCACGCGTCGGTAATTTTTTTAATGCTGACGCTGTCGCCGGTTAGAAATATCCAATCGCTCGGATCAAATTTTCTTTTGATCGTCTGCAAATAATTTTTCTTCCACTTCGCGGCAATCGCAGGAGTCTCGCGGTGATCGAAGCTCAGACTGATAACTTGAAAATCCGTTCCCGGTTCAAGCTGAAGTTTGTCAATCGTCCATGCGAGTTCGGACTGCATCGGGTTGCAGAGTCCAGGACATTCGTAGTACACCAGCGCGAGAATCGTCGGCTTGGTAATCAACTCTTTAAGCGTAACAACTTTGCCGTTGGATTCCGTGAATTTCAAATTCATCGGCAGATAATTACCAAGTTTCTCATCGATCCCGACTTTTATTCCTTGCCCGCCGAATAAATTTGAAGATGCTATTAGCGAACAAAAAATTAGAACCGGAATTATGTTTTTCGTAAATGTTTTCATTGATCTATTTATATTGTTGCTGTTTTCAAATAGTCGTAAATCGTTTTCCAATCGTCTTTCGACAGCAGCGTGACAGATGGATCGAACCCGGCACTAATCGGATTTGCCAGAACGTCGGCAACAAAATTATCCATGCTTGCTTGTCCGTTGGAACGCATGAAAGATGTAAAAACTTTTCTCAAATTAACCGAATATCTTTTCAGAGCATCTGCGCCGGAATTATTTTGCGTTGTGTTCACATTCATCTGGAATTTCAAAAACTGATTGTTGACAGCGCTGTTTTCTTCTTCAAGTTTTATTTCGGCAAGACTAACCGGAATTGTGCTTGGCACGGTTGCGCTTTGCGAAACTTGGTAATTCATATCGAGGTTAATCAACTGATCGTCGGTAACTTCCGGAAATTGCGCGAACGTTCTTATGTATGCTATAATTTCAAAGCGATCTACCTTCGGCATATACTCGTAAGCCGCCATTCCGGTTTTCGGAATTCCCTCTTGCAAAGTTTTGTACATCTGATCAATGTTACGTCCGTTTGTCCAACCATCTACAGCATGAAAATTTCGCGGTTTCGGATTCAACATTGCGCCGGCGGGACCGTCACCCATTCCGTTATCGCCGTGACACGATTTACAGTTATTATCGAAAAGTTCTTTCCCTTTGGCAATAAAATCCGGTGTAGGGTTCTTCACTACTTCGAGATCGACCGCGGGCAAAACGCCCCCCTTCTTCATCGGAATTTCTTTTTTGATATTTGTCGAATCCGGCACGCTTACCGGTACACTGTTAAACGAAAGATTTGACAAGTGCTGAACGTAGTAAATTCCAAGCAGCAGAATGATCACAAGAAAATATGGAAAGACCCAGCCGAACAGTCGGATCGGATTTTTCAACAATTCTCTAAACTTTATTTCGTCTTCTAATAATTTTTTGTTCTGGTTCATATATGTTCAGTATTAAAGTCTAAAATCAATTCCTCTTTTTAATTTTGGATCGCCGATCGGAACAAGATTTTGCGATTTCGCTTTGAAGTTAAAAACAAGCATTATCAATCCGGCAATCAATAACGGAAAACCTAATTCCATCCACCCCAGGACGACTCCATCTTTGCCAAAGTTCGGCATTGTCATCCAGTACAAATCATAATAGTGAGCAAACAAAATCCAAGCGGACATTGTAAGTAATCTCTTCGGATTCATTTTCGACGGCTGTGAAAGCAAGCCGAAATATGGAATAACAAAATGAACGAACACCAAGCCGACCGAAATAAATTTCCAGCTACCTTGCCATCTTGCAATAAACCAAATTGTTTCTTCCGGAAGGTTTGCATACCAGATCAATAAGTATTGGCTGAATGCAATGTAAGCCCAGAAATTTGTGAATGCGAAAAGAAGCGCGCCCAGACTATAGTAATGATCGCTGGAGAGACCTTTAACGAAGTAACCTTTCTCGTTCAAAAGTACAATGAAAATTGTTCCGGCTGCAAGTGCCGCTAGTACTGTCCCCGAAAAGTAATAGACTCCAAATATTGTCGAAAACCATTTCGGTGATAAACTCATCAACCAGTCTATTGCAGCGAAAGAAATTGTTATCGCAAAAATCGGAATGAAGATGGTGGATAGTTTGATATTCAATTTAGATAATGATTGATCGCGGCTTGCATCTTGTTTAACAGAATTTTTTGAAATGAAATAATAGAACCCAAGCCATAGCAGCCAGAAGGCAACAACTCTAACGATAAAGAAAGTCACGTTAAGGTAAGGCGCTTTATTGATCATAGTTTTATCCGCCGGGTCGGGATGAGTCCAGTGAAAAACGGTATTCACGTTTAGCAAGAGCGGAATTGCAATAAGCGGAATTAAATAAATATTTGCCGCAAGAAATTCGGTCACTCTTCTGAATGGCGTACTCCATACCGCGCCGGCAACATATTCAAGTGCGAGTAAAAATAAAGAACCAACGCCAACGCTGATTAAAAATGTTAGTCCGACAATATTATTGTATGCGCTTCTAACCGGATCCGTTACATAACCCAACGCAACAATTATCAATCCGGCAGCGAACAGCGCTGTTCCGATTGTCCGAACCTTCGACGGCAATTCTTTTTTATGATATTCGACTGAAGAGGAACTCATTGAACGTCTGACTCCTTAGCATTGAGCGCTCTTTGTAATGCTCTTATATAATTGATTACCGCCCACCGTTCGTCAACAGAAAGTTGACTGGAATATGACGGCATTATGTTTTGTCCTTCAGTGATAACTGCAAAAATTCTTCCGTCGGTCCAAGTTCGAACTTTGTCGGAATGAAGACTCGGCGGATTCGGAAATTGTCCGCGCAAACGGCTAGCGCCATCGGCATTGTACCCGTGACACGGACTGCAATAAATATCAAATTTTGTTTTTCCCAGCGCGAGAGATTCTTTCGAAACCGGAATCGGATTTATCAGTTTCGCGCCGGCAATATCAGACTGACCTTTAAATTGATACGGCATATAGCCGCGCGCAACTGTTCCGGCAACAGGCTGCCGCATACCAAAGCCGTCGGTGAATATTGGACTTGATTGCTGTGCGCTTAGTTTCGGTTGATCCATCATCCAGTTGAACGGAACCATATACATAAGTTTATTGAAAGAGAAATAAGTAACACCGGAAGTGATCAACGCAACCGCGGCTAAGAACACAATAAATTTTGGTTCAAAAATTTTGTTTTGATGATTTATCTCTTCTTCGTCCCAGTAAATCGGAATGATTTCAGCAGCGTGCACACTCTCTAAGAATTTTCTCACCGACGATTCGCTGAACTTAGGATCATCGGCTTGTATAGAAATTCCGTATTTATCCGCCGAAACTTTTTTCATGTAAACCGTTCCGTGAAGCGGGTGGCTGTTATTCGGAAGTTTGAAAAAGAAGAAGAGCATTGCAACAACCGTCATAATTGCAGCGGAGAGAACGGTTACTTCAAACATAATGGGTACATAAGCTGGAAACGAAAACAACGGTTTACCGCCGATTACTATTGGATAGTTGATTGCCGACATCCACCAAATTGTAAGAAGCGCAGACAATGTTCCTGAAAGACCAAAGATTAAAGCAACGTATCCTAACTTGGATGGTTTAAGTTTCATCGCTTCATCCATCCCGTGCACCGGGTACGGTGTGTTCACGTCATATTTTGTGTAACCTTCTTCAACCGCTTTTTCAGCAGCATGAATAATCTGATCGGGTGTATCAAAAATTCCGGTATAACTGTATAGTATTTTTCCGCTCATTGTCAGTGACCCCCATGCGAAGGTTGTGAACCCGTAACAGTTGCTTTGACTTCTGCCATTGAAACAACCGGCAACGCTTTTGCGAATAATAAAAGCCATGTGAAGAAAAATCCGAAGCTGCCTATTAGAATCATGAAATCCGTGTAAGTCGGGACGAAAAGATGCCAGCTCGATGGTAAGAAGTCTCTCGATAACGACGATACGATGATGACAAACCTTTCGAACCACATCCCGATATTTACAAATATTGCTATCACAAACATGACCGGAATAGTTCTCCTAATTTTTCTGGACCAGAAGAGCTGCGGTGAAATCACATTGCATGAGATCATAATCCAATATGCCCATGCGTATGGACCGAAAGCTCTATTAATAAAAGTGAATCGCTCAATCGGCAAACCGCTGTACCAAGCTATAAAAAATTCCATTGCGTATGCGTAACCAACCATCGAACCGGTCAGCAGCATAATCTTGTTCATCTTCTCAAGCGTATCTAACGTAATTATATGTTCGTAATTGAAAACCTTTCTGACAATGATCAAAACGTTTTGCACCATTGCAAATCCAGAGAATACGGCGCCGGCAACAAAGTAAGGTGGAAAAATTGTTGCATGCCATCCGGGAAGAATTGAAACGGCAAAATCGAAGCTTACAATTGTATGGACTGAAAGAACAAGCGGCGTTGCGAATCCGGCAAGAATAAGATAAACCATTTCGTAGTGCTGCCAATGTTTGTTGGAAAACCGCCAGCCCATTCCAAAAATTGAGTAAATAATCTTTTTGATTTTGTGAGTTGTTCTTTCTCGAAGAGTTGCAAAATCCGGAATCAATCCGACATACCAAAAAACTAATGACACGATAAAATAAGTTGAGACCGCAAACACGTCCCACAAAAGAGGCGAATCGAAATTAACCCAAATCGAGTGCTGGTTCGGATATGGAAATAGATAAGCAGCAAGCCACGGACGTCCGACGTGTATTAACGGAAACAAACCGGCAGTCATAACGGCAAAAATTGTCATGCCTTCGGCGAAACGTGCTATGCCGGTACGCCATTTTTGTCTCAGCAAGAAAAGAATCGCTGAGATCAAAGTTCCCGCGTGACCGATACCGACCCAGAAAACGAAATTCGTAATATCGAATGCCCAGCCCACGGGGATATTGTTGCCCCACATTCCGATGCCATAGTAAAAAGTTAATCCTAATCCGATAACGAGCAGAGACAGCATCGAGCCGGAAATTGTAAGTGCGATATAAAACTTTTTGCTTGCCTTGGCATCAATGGGTTTGGAAATTAAATCATCAAGCTCCCGTAAAGGCGGCTTCCCTTCTATAACCGATAATTCTTGTGTTAAGTCAACAGTACTCACAGTATTTCCTCCGAATGAGTATTTCGAAGTTTAGCAATGTATGTAACATTCGGTTTCACATTTAACTCTTCAAGTACGTGATAAGATAAATTATGATCTCTAAGTTTTGCTACCGGCGATGTAGGATCGTTTGCATCGCCAAATGTTATTGCATTGGTTGGACATGCTTGCTGACACGCCGTAACAATATCGGAACCTTTCAACGGTTTGTTGTCGCGGATAGCATTGGATCTCGCTTCCATAATTCTCTGAATGCAGAAAGTACATTTCTCCATCACACCACGCGAACGAACCGTCACTTCAGGATTATTGACCAGCGATGTGAGATTGTTCTCGTAATATGAATCGGCAAAAGAATCTCTATAATTGAAAAAATTGAACCGTCTTACTTTGTACGGACAGTTGTTTGAACAATATCGGGTTCCAACGCAGCGATTGTAAACCATCTGGTTCAATCCGTCGGGACTGTGATTGGTTGCATTGACCGGGCAGACATTTTCGCAAGGAGCGTTGTCGCATTGCTGGCATAACATCGGCTGATTACTTGCAATCGGTTCATCCGGAGTGCCTGAGTAGTAGCGGTCCAACCGAATCCACTGCATCACTCGCCCTTTACTTACCTGCTCTTTACCAACGACGGCAATATTGTTTTCAACGTTACACGAGGCAACACAAACTTGGCAGTTCGTACATTTATTTAGATCTATCGCCATTGCCCATTTGTTGCCGGTGTATTGAACTTCATTTGTGATGCTGAATAATTTTTCTTTTTCTTCATGCAAGAAGTTCGGTTCTTTGATGTACTTCAATACCGTTCCTTCCTGAATAATTCTTCTTATACGATGGAAATCTTTTACGAATGTATCGTCCAACGAATGTTGCTCTTGGGTTGAAACCAATTCATGCGATCCGCCGGCTTTTGTAACGGAAGCATTCGAAAAAATGTAAGGTGACGGCTGAGCATCTTTCGACATCAGCGAAATTGAATTGAACCCGACTTCTTTTCCAACTTCGCCAATAACAGTTCTTCCGTAACCGAGTTCTATGCTGATGAAATTATCTGCAAGTCCGGGTTGGATAAACGCCGGCAGAGTTAGACTTCTATTACCAACTTTTACTTGAAGAAGATCGTTGCTGTCAACTTTTAAACTTTTTGCCGTTGAAGGAGAAACTGCTGCGTAATTGTCCCATGTAATTTTGCTGACCGGATGGGGAATTTCTTGAAGCCAGCCGTTGTTGGCATATTTTCCGTCGCCGATGAAATAATTATCATGGAGATGAATGACAAAATCTTTTGAAGGAGTTAAATCATTCAACCCGTTGAACGAAGCAAAATTAAATTTAACCGGCTGAACTTTTTCTGTTACTTTAACCACGCCATCGTTCAACGCCGAATACCAAAATGTTTTTGCATCGGCAAAAGAGTTCGCCTTCGAGTAAACATCTGCGTTGAATGAATTCATTAAATAGTTGTGATAAATATCTTCGTTAAACGCGGATGAACCTCCGGCAATCCATGTTAACAAAACTGCTTCTTTCTGTCGTGTGTTGAAGATTGGCGATATAACCGGCTGCTGCAAACTGTAAACTCCGCCGCGCACGTAAGCGTCTCCCCAACTTTCCAACTGGTCGTTGATTGGCAGAGAATAATTTCCCGCCGCAGACGATTCATTTTCCGCTTCGGTTAATGATGCAACAAGTTTTACTTTCTTCAACGCGCTGGCGTAACCGAAATCTTCCGGCAAAGTGAAAACCGGATTGGAATCGAAATGAATTACAACTCCAACTTTTCCGTTCTTCATCGAATCAACTAGTTGAGAAATTTCCGCTGCTGAAGAATATTTGACCAACGACTTGAATGAATTTGAATAATCATAGAGCGATGTATTGCCCAACACTTCGTTCAGAAGATTTACGGCAACATGAACTTCTTTCGGTAAAGTATCGCCGGCATACACAATGCTTTTGCCGCGATTGGCATTCAAGTCATTAACAAGATGATTCAATTTATCTTTGCCAACCAACGATTCAAATTTCGAAAGCGAATATTTTTCAAATTTTAATTTTGAGTTTGCATCGAGAGCGATTGCCGAACCACGATTATTCAATTCATTAATCAGCGCCATAACAAATTCATATTGCGAATCGGGTGAAACGCGTAATCTGTAATCGGAAAGCATTCCGGTTACACTCATTCTGCCTTCTGCAACGTATAAGCGGTTAAAGTTTGTCTTGCCGTTCGTCTCTCTCCGTTTCGTATGCTCTCTCATGTTTTCGATAGAACTTCCTTCGTTTCCAAGAAAGTCTGCGTCGATAGCAAGAATAACATCTGCGTCTTTCCATTTAATCGCCGGGTACTCATCGGTGCCGTAAGAATCCATCCACGCGTTTCTTCTCTGCTGATCATTCGTCAGCGAATAAGAATAAATTTTCGTGTTGGGATATTTCGCGACGAAATCGTTCAAAACTTTTTTTGTTGTGGGAGAGGTAATCAATCCGGTAACGATTGAAATTTCTTTTCCACTTGATTGAGCATCGTTGAGCGCGCTTATTACATCGGCATCAACACTTTTCCAAACTGTTTTCTTTCTAAGTTCAAATGGATCAGTCAAGCGTTCGGGATCGTAAAGATTGAGAATGCTCGCCTGACCTTTCGCACAAATTTTTCCAGCGTTGATCGGATGATCCGGATTGCCGTCAATTTTGATCGGTCTCCCCTCGCGCGTCTTAACCAAAATTCCACACGATTGCGAACAGCCGTTGCAAGTCGATGCGTAATAATTGGCAATGCCCGGCATTACATCTTCGGGACGTTTGTTGTAAGGGATTATCTCTCCCTTGTCGCGGTAATCAGTACATGCGGTAGCAGTGAGTGCTGCCGATGCAGATAGAATCGCTAAAAATTTTCTTCTGGATATTCCTGAAAGTTTGGAAGAATCAAATTCGTCTGTAACTCCCTCCATAAACTCATTCGTTTTGGCATTCAAAACTTCAGGATCATCATTATAACCTTTAATACTTTTCCACAATTTATTAGATGATTTCGGAGAATCGCTCATCACTAAACCTTCTTTGTTCGTTTAACTGCAGACGGATGAATAGCAATTTTAATTTTTTCTTTCTTTGAAGCTTTCTCAACTGAAGAAATAAATTTTGTTGGAAGCGCAGCCGCAACTGCCGCTACAACCGCACCTTTACCGAATGTTCCGAAAAAATTTCTTCTGCTAATTTGTTTTGACATCTTTGAATTCAATCTCCTTTTCTAACGATGACACGCCCAGCAGTTTTCTGGTCCGTTTTTCACAACTTTTAAGTAAGGTAATTGCGCTTGAGGATTTCTATGACAATCCAAACAAGCGGTCATCGTGAACGGTTTAACTTCGCTGACAACATCCATCTCTCTTACATCCCCATGACAAGTTGCACAATCAATTCCTTTGTTCACGTGAACGCTGTGATTGAAGTACGCATACTCCGGCACCTTGTGTATTCTTTTCCACGGAATCGGTTTTCCCGATTCGTAATATTGTGTGAGTTTTATTATTTCGGGTTTGTCTTTGCGTGCAACGGAGTGGCAATTCATACAAATATTTACTGAAGGAATTATTGCGTGACGTTCTTTGGTAACGCCGATATGACAATATTGACAATCAATTGCCATCTGTCCGGCGTGAAGTTTGTGAGAAAATTTTATAGGCTGTTCCGGTGCATATCCAACGCCGTCTCTTTCCGGTCTTGCTACATAAAAAGTGATGATGAATGAAGCCGCAACAACAAACAATGTGAGTGGAAGACGAATCTTTAGTGCATAGTCTAGTACAGTTCTCTTCATCTAATCCCTACAATTAGAATAATGGAAATTTAATTTTTATAAGACTACTACGACCGCATTCTCCCGAGGCAATACCGGGACATATATAAAAGATAAGATATACAATTAATCAAAAACAGTCGTCAAAAAATAACAAATGAGTTTCAAAAACCAAAAATTAATTTCTATTTAGCAACAGATTTTTCTTTGTGCGAGTTCAACATCAATTAGTTTCTGGAGTTGAACTTCTTTTTATCCTGTAAATAAAAATTCCGGCAAGAATCATTACGATTAAAACACCAAGTATTACTAACGTCATATTTACCTTTGATGCTTTCTCAAATGTAACTATCATCTCCTGAGCTGACGCCAGAGATGCAAGCGACATAGTCCACTTAACTGTGTTGGTTTTGTAATCCACATCATTTTGCGCAGCATTCGTGGATATAATTTTGCCGGGCAATGTTAACTCATATTTCCATTTGTAGTTGCCGAACATCATCTGCATCATTCCGTTGGCAAGTTCACTCCCGGCAGAATCTTTTTCAGCGCTTCCGGGTTTGGCAAGAAGTTTACGCGTGAAGACCATATTTCCGTTGGCATCTTCGGAAAGATTTATTGTGCCCATCATACCTTGCTGCATGCTATCTTTGTTTGCTTCGTTCAATGCTTGTAATGATTCAAACGACAGATTGATTTCAACCCATTTGCTTCCGTCTTGAGTATAAGTCCGGCTTCCTAAAAACTTAATTCCCTTTTTACCGGAATACTGTTCCTTAATTTTGCTTTCGTCAAAGTCTTTGAAATTGCTGCTGTCGGCCATTCCGCCGAATAATGATTGATTTATGCCGACTGCGAATGTAATTGTTCCGCTGCCGTCATAATTAAGTTTCATTTTCTCATGGTAGTCAATACAGCTTGAGAGAATGAACAATAATATCACGGCAAGAAAATATTTTTTCATAATCACACGCCTCAAGAATTTATTTGAAAAGGAAATTCTATCAGTTCTTTCTTTCAATCACAAAACTGACTAAGCTTTCAAGAGAAAGTTTGGACTCGGAATCGTTGAACACTTTCAGATTGTTCACGGCTTTACCGGCATATTCTTTAGCAACTTGGTCGGCATAAG
>JAKAEE010000009.1 GCA_021820065.1 Bacteroidota bacterium
CTACTTATCTTGCGCAGTACCCAAACACATCCTCCAAGTTATGTCTTTCTTGTCATGATGGAACAATTGCAATTGGGTCGATGAGCACAGGTCAAATTAACGTAAGCGGCAGTTCAAATTTGGATGCAGACCAGTCTCTTTCGGCATCGGCTGCGAGCAATTTAGGCGGTGCATCGGGAACTACACTATCGGACGATCATCCTATTTCAATTGGGCTTCCGCACTTTAACTCAAGTCAGTATAATTGTTCCGGTTGTCATTATCCACGACCTGGCGATAAGGTGCCTATGGAATGTGTAAGATGTCATGACCCTCATAATGAATCAAAGGATGGCGTAACAAAAAAGTTTCTTAAGAAATCAAATTCATCATCGGCGCTCTGTTTAGATTGTCACAACAAAAAATATTGGTCAACTAATCCGTCCAGTCATCAGTCGTCTACTAAAACTCTGCCTTTAAATTGGAGTCATAACGGTTATACTACTGTAACAACGAGCGGATGCGAAAGCTGTCACAAACCACATTCTGCCGGCAGCCCAAGTAGATTGCTGAAACTGTCTGAACAAAACTTATGCGATGGATGTCATAAAGGAATTGCCAATGGCGGCATAACAACAAAGAATGTTTCATCTGCAACCGGAGGACCGTTTGCTAAATTATATACGCATCCTACTTACACAGTTGACAACAAACATAATCCGGTAAATGCTAATCCGGTTACAAATTCTCCGACAGAAAGTTCGGCGTCTGTTTCCAATCCAAATCGACATGCAGAGTGCAGCGATTGTCACAACCCGCATGGCGCGTTTGCCGGTTTGCATACGCAAAAATCTAATTTAGTTTCCAATGTTCTGAACGGAGTATGGGGACTTGAACCGGTCGATGGAACAAAGTGGACTCAACCGACCAGCTTTACCAGAATTGATCCTTCAACAAAGGAGTATCAAATCTGTTTGAAGTGCCATTCGTATTATGGATTAGGAACAACGACAACCGGAGTTACAACTATAATTGGTCCTTCCGGAACAAACATTACAGACCAAGCGATGGAATACAATGTTAATAATTATTCCGCCCATCCGGTTAAAGTTGGATTAAACAGTCAAACAGGTTCTTATGCACCGAAAGCTCTTACAAGCGGACAAATGTCAACTTCATGGAATTCTGTTGGATCGCAAACAATGTACTGCAGCGATTGCCACGGCAACGATGCTCTTACTTCTTCAACTGTTCCGCAGGGACCTCACGGTTCTAATTACAAATTTATGTTGCGGGGAACAAGCGCCAAACCAAATGCAAAGTATTGGCCCACCAATGCGAGCGGTCAATTATGGACTTTAAAAGACCTTTTTAATAATACAAACAATTGGTCGTCGGATTTATTTTGCGTCGGATGTCATCCCATAAAAAATGGTACGACATATATCAGTGAAGCCCATGGAGAACACGATGACAGATCTGTTACAATTGGCGGAAAAAATTATTCCGGCGTTCCTTGTGTAGCGTGTCATGCGGTTGTTCCACACGGTGCAAAACGTTCGAGATTGATTGCTTACAATACTGACCCGAGTCCCTACAACTACGTTGACGGCACTGTGAGCGTTGCTATTGTAAGAGGTTATAAAAAGGCATCGGGACCAAATAGTTATAGCAAGGCAAACTGCTATTCAACTAACATGGGGTGCACAACACACTCAAATCAAGGCGGATACGATCCATGATTGTGAGATTAAAAATGAAAAATAAAATGAAGAAAATTTTACTTTCGCGTTCTACGGGACTGACTCTTATTGTCTTCGCAGCAATGCTTTGTCTTGCGGGTGTTAATATCCCCCAGGTTTCAGATTCAAGCCCGTCGTTTATTAACGGTTGGAAAGAAAGCCATCCGTTGTTAGCTCCGGTAATATCACTGCTTCATTTCGATAGAATGTTCAGCTCCGAAATTTTTGTAGCGATTGTATTTCTTCTGTTCTTTGTGATGTCGTTCTCTGTTTGGAATTTATTTACCAGGACTAGAAAAAAACTTGCAAGACAAAATTTGAAATTTTCGGAAAAATCTTTTAAGAATTATTTTTCCTTTATTTCTCAAGATGGCGACCCGGTTAAGAATGTAATAGATACATTTGCTGGAAAGGGATACTCTCTCAAAAATCTATCTCAAGGAAAGTATCTCTTTAGAAAATACGGGTTCTCGCGGTGGGGCGGCTTCATTTTACATCTTGGAATGTTAATAATAATTGCGGCTGCATTATACACCTTTCTTTTTGAAAAGCGCGGCTTTATTCAAATTTTGGAAAGAGATACTTTTTTCGGCAGCAGTGAAGAATTTCTCTCAACAGAAAACGGCGTTTTCGCTTCTCCCTTTGTTCCTAATTTTAACGTAACATTAGAAAAACTCACACCGGATTATTATCCGGATGGGAATTTAAAGTTTGTTGAAAGTTCTATATTGGTAAGCACCACTGCCGACACTCGTATTCACGGCTCACTTTCCATAAATAATCCTTATAAATTTGGCGGCGTTAATATTTATCAATCGACTTCGTTTGGCTACACAATTTGTTTATTGCTGAATAAAAACGGGAAAGATATTCCCACTTATTTCTCTCTGGAACACCCCGATAAATTAGGAAAACCTTTTACGGCAATTTCCGATTTTCCAACAACAGATTATGTTTTTAAGATGGAATTTAGACCCGATATAAACGGCAGTTCATTCTCGCTCAATCAACCTTCTTTGCATTTAATTGTTGATGAGAAAGGGATGATACAATTTGACGGAACAATGAAACCCGGCGAATCAGTCCGGCTTGGAGATCAAGAATTAACTTTTGTTGATATCCGCCATTGGAGCGGTTTGATCTTGACAGAAAATCAATCTGTCATTTTTATTTTTTTGGGATTCGGATTGGTTATCTTAGGGCTAATTTCGGTTTACATTTTTCCGATGCGCGAAATTTATTTTGTAGTCGAGAAAAATGAAAATGCTATACGGCTCAGCTTTGGCGGAAGGGCAGTAAGAGAACCCCGGCGATTTGAAGAAGAATTTAGAAATTACATCGAGTCAATTTATTTAAAAGAGAATTTTACAAATGTCAAGTCTGAATTGGTTGAAATATGAGGTTATACTTCACTGGATTGCAGTAGCATTATATATTGCTGCAAGTGTGATATTTACCTACAGTTTATTTTTTAAGAACGGCAAGGTTATCCGGCATGCCTTTTTATTAACAATAATCGGTTTGGTACCGCATTCGGCGGCGCTTCTTGTACGCTGGATTGAACAGGGGCACGGACCGTATATGACCCGGTATGAAGTACTAAGCTCCGATGCATGGGTTTTACTTGTCATGTTCTTGTTGTTTAGTGTGAAATGGAAAAAGGTTCAACACCTCGGAGTTATAATTCTTCCGGTAGCTTTCCTGATGATTGCAGTTGGAGTTATGAGAAATGCTGCGATGCAGAATCTTCCTCCGTCGTTAAGAAGTGTGTGGCTGATTATGCATGTAACTTTTGCCAAGCTTGCCGGTGGAGCGATAATTATTTCTTTTGCTGCCGCTCAAATTTTTCTGCTTAAGATAAAAAGAAAGTCGAATAATTGGCTTGCAAAATTTCCACCTGCTGAAATTATAGATGAGTACAGTTATAAATTTGCGGGATTTGGTTTTGTGTTTTGGACTATAAATATTGCTGCCGGCTCAATATGGGCGCAAGAAAGCTGGGGAAGATACTGGGCATGGGATCCCATAGAGACCTGGTCGCTTATTACATGGTTGATGTACGGCATATATGCGCATCTAAGATTATTCTGGAACTGGAAAGGAAAAAAATCCGCAATAGCACTTACGG
This sequence comes from Bacteroidota bacterium, assembly GCA_021820065.1. GTDB lineage: Bacteria > Bacteroidota > Ignavibacteria > Ignavibacteriales > Melioribacteraceae > Fen-1258. The sequence goes on from JAKAEE010000009.1 coordinate 3,850, forward strand.
TTTGTTTCCTCCTCTCTTTATTCACAATATTCATTTTACCATTTGTAGCAAAAACACTTCATAGCCAATACTTTACACCATAAGAAGAAAATGAAAACAGAAATAAAAAATATTCTTTTAGCAACACCGCCGTATCATGCAGGGGTTTTAGAATCAGCCGGTGTTTGGCCTCCGTTAGGTTTAGTCTATATTGCGGGCGAACTGCGGAAACACGGTTATAATGTAGAAATCTATGATAGTATGTCTCTACAGCATACACTTGATGAAGTCAGGCAAAACTTGCAAAGAAAAAAATTTGATGTACTTGGTGTCTCTTCAATAACAGCAAGCATTGTGGCTGCAACTAAAATGTTAGAAATCTCTAAGGAAGTACACCCGGAAAGTTTAACTGTGATGGGAAATGTTCATCCAACTTTTCAGTATGATGAATTGTTAAAAGATAATTCTTCGGTTATAGACTTTATTATCCGGGGCGAAGGAGAAGTAACTTTCCCTGTGCTTTTGAATGCTCTAACAACCGGACAGAATCTTGAGACAGTTTCAGGTATAGTTTATCGTGATGGGGATTCGATAGCAGCAACTCCTATGCGAAGCTTTGTGAAGGATTTGGATAGGCTTGAACCCGCCTGGGACTTATTGGATTGGAGTTTATATAAATTTTATGTTATTCCAAATTCAAGAATGGGCACAATTAATTCTTCGCGCGGGTGTTCTCACCAATGCAGTTTTTGCTCTCAGCAGAAATTTTGGCAGCGAAGTTACAGGGAACTCTCACCCTCAAAATTTATTGAACAGCTGGAACTTTTGAATAGAAAATACTCCGTGAATGTTGTAATGATTTCCGACGAATACCCAACCAAAAACAGGGAACGCTGGGAAGAGATTTTAGATAGGTTAATCAGCCGGAACCTTGATGTTTCTTTGCTGCTTGAGACAAGAGTGGAAGACATTTTGAGAGACCAGGATATTCTTTGGAAATATAGACAAGCGAAAATTCTTCACATTTATGTCGGTGTTGAAGCAACAAATCAAACGTCGTTAGATATTTTCAAGAAGGATATCAAATGCGAAGAGTCCAAAGAGGCATTGCGATTGATTGCTGCCAACGGAATGATTTCGGAATGCTCTTTTGTACTTGGAATGCCCGATGAAACACCGGAATCAATTGCCACTACTCTTGAACTGGCAAAACATTACAATCCGGATTTCGGGCATTTCCTGGCTATAACGCCGTGGCCCTATTCCGAACTGTATGATAGTCTTAAATCATTTATTCGGGTAACCGATTATTCAAAGTATAATCTTATCAATCCAATTATTGAATCGAAGACTATGACTTTGGAAGAACTGAATGAAGCTATAATTTCCTGTTATAAGGAATTTTACAGATGGAAAATGCCGCAGTTTACAAATGACCCTAATGTTTTCAGACGGGAATACCTGCTGAGATCGACACGGCTGATGATGCAGAATTCCTTTTTGAGAAAATACATGAAAAGCAATAATGCTTTAGAGCATCATATGCATCCCAGCGTAGAAATTGAAATGGCAAACGCAGCAATATGAACAAAAATAAATCAGTGAAACAATTTGCAATTATGAGGGAAGTATGAAATACCGTTTTCTAGTTTTACTATTAGTGGTGTTTAATCACGGATATTTTGCTCAAGACAAAGAACAGACTTCTTGCATGAGCGCCAAATGTCATGCATCGATGGCGGACGTAAAATATCTGCACGGCCCATTTGCGGTTAAAGAATGCAATGCCTGTCACGTACCTATCAAAGATCAGAAACACAAATTTGAAGAGATTAAGAAGCCATCCGATTTATGTATGAATTGTCATGAACCGCTCCAAATGAAAAAAGTTGTACACGGACCGTTAAAAACCGGAAGTTGTACGGCGTGTCATAGTCCGCATGGCTCAAACCAACAATTCATGCTAAAAAAATCTCAGTTGTCGGAAATGTGCATGTCATGCCACAAAAAAGAAATGTTCGATAGAAAAAATGTTCATCCGCCTGTGATGGACGGCGACTGCACAGTATGCCACGAGCCACACTCAAGCGATAATGAAAAACTTCTTGTGAAAGCCGGCAACAGCTTGTGTTATACGTGTCATACGGATTTTGAATCGGGTTTTGCGAATTCCAAATTCATTCACAAACCAGCCAGCGAAAAATGCACAAACTGTCATGATGTCCATTCAAGTGATTTTGAATCAATGACTCTAAAGGAAACGAAAGAGCTCTGCTACAAATGCCATGCGCAAATAAAGCAAACAGTTGCAGATGCTGCTTCAAAGCATAGCGCAGTTGACGAAGGGAAAAAATGTGCAAACTGTCATTCGCCGCATTTTTCAGATGTTCCCAAACTGCTTAAAAAAGAACCGCTGGATTTATGCGTTTCATGCCATAATGATCAGTTAACAACAAGAAATGCTTCGTTAACAAATTTTAGTCTTTTGCTTCAGAACAATAAAGACTGGCACGGACCTATTCAAGAAAAAGATTGTTCGGGATGTCATGGCGTTCATGGAGGTAAAACCGATTTTAGATTGTTGAATAAGTCCTATCCAAATGAGTTTTATACTTCCTATGCAAAACAAAAGTATGAATTGTGCTTTGGTTGTCATCAGCCAACACTCGCTCAGGATTCGATAACTGCCACTCTTACAAATTTCCGTGATGGTGATAAAAATTTACATTTCCTTCATGTTAATAAACGTGTAAAGGGAAGAACATGCAGAGCATGTCACGAAACACACGCAAGTAAGAGAGAAAAACATATAAGGGAAGCCGTTCCTTTTGGCAAATGGCAGCTTCCGGTGAATTTTGAAAAAAACAAAGACGGCGGTAAATGTACGCCGGGGTGTCACGCACCAAAAGAATATAAGAGAACTCTTCCGCATTTAGATTGAAGTGACGGCAATGAACCCAACAAAGTTTATCATTTTTATTTCTGTTTTATTCCTCTCCCGTATGCAATTGACCGGACAGGAAAGCGCTGGGAATGCTCACGATTTCTCCTTAAAAGATATTCACGGAAAAGTTGTTTCTTTAGATCAAATGTTAGGGAAGAAATTAACCGTTCTTGTTTTCTGGTCAACGTGGGAAAAAGATTCGGGTAAGTTCTTATCTAAATTTGAGAGTGATTTTCGGAAGTACAGTGATAAAGGACTTAGCGTAATTGGCGTTTGCTCGGAAGAACAAAACATTACAGACTCAAAGTTGCAAGAGATCCGGGATTTTGTTTCCGTGAACAAACTATCTTTCTATAATCTAATTGATAATAATCTTCAAGTCTTCCGTCTGTATGATGTTGAAGCTCTTCCAACAACTTTTCTTATCGACCGGTATAAGAAGATTTTATTTGTATTGCGCGGTGCACCGCTTGTCGGAACAGACCGGCTGTTCAGAACGATCTCCGCTGCATTTGAGCCCGAGGAAAAGAAACCGGAAATCAGGCAAATAACATCGGAGTCGCCCGAAGCGTTGCGCTACAGTAATTTTGCCGAACTCGAATTTAAAAGGGGTAAGATTGACGCTGCCCAAAAGTATGCAGTGCAAGCCATTAAACTTGATTCGACATTTACACAGCCGCTTCTGCTGCTGGCTCGTCTATCACTCGAAGAAAAAAATTATACTGAACTGGAAAACAATTTTAGAAAGCTGAAAAAGTGTCCGGGGGACTCTAATCAAGTTATTCTTTTAAGGTACGAGTATTTGATAGTACAAAAGAAATACAACGAAGCAATAGAAAAATTAAACTCATTTATTTCAAAAAATAAAAACGACTCCTTTTCTCATGCACTATTAGGGTATGCTTTCGGCATGGAGAAAAATACCGGGCTTAGCGAGCAGGAATTTTCCATTGCCGCAAAACTCGATTCGACCGATTATAGAATTCCTAAGCTGAAAGCGGAAGTCTATAATTTCAATGGCAAAAGCAAAGAAGCAAACGAGTTGCTGCGTCGTTCAAGACAGTTAAGAAAAATTGCGCCGTAGTGCGCTGCTTTGGCATTTGCAAGAATCACCTTTCCTATAGAACCATCATGACACAGAATACATTTCTGAGATTCAATAATATTCTCGTTAGTGACAAGGAAATCAGAAAGACATGGAATAGCTCGGAGATGATGAAGAGAAAAGATGATCTTTATAAGTATGGGATTTTTGTTGAACATGATTCGAACCCGCCGAAAGCATGCTGCGGGTCGTGTATATTCATTCACATTTGGGAAGGATTCGGAAAACCGACTTCAGGCTGTACGTCAATGTCGGAAGAAAATTTGATTAAAGTCTTACACTGGATAAATGTTAAAAAGAAACCATTGCTGATTCAGATGCCTCAAAAGGAGTTTGACAAAATCAAAAATTTGCTTCCTTTGAGTTCTTGAGAATTTTACCACCACGTTCATGTTATGAATTCTTATTTGAGTAATATTCATTTCTAAGAATTCCCATTACATAAAAATCCACGTAACGGTTATGATGATACATCGCTTGACGTAAAGTTCCTTCAACTACAAAGCCGCACTTTTTATATATCTCGACTGCCTTTGTGTTTTCAAGCGCCACATGAAGTTGAATCCGGTTCAGATTAAGAACGTCGAATGCGTATTTAATCATCAATCGCGTGGCTTGAGTTCCGTAACCGCTATTCCACTTTGAAGTATCGTAAATAGCTATAAAAAAAACGGCAGCTCTGCTAACGTAATCTACACGGTAGAAAGCCGTAATGCCGACAGCTTTTCCGGAACTAAGTTCGCAAATGGTAAAGAGAACAGTGTTTTGGTTTGATGAATCTTTGCGATACTCTTCCAGTAGTTCATGTTTTGTCTTTGGGCGAAAAGTAAATAAAGTCTCGCGCACCGTTTCATCGTTCAATCCTTCAAATAACAAATCCACATCTTCATCAATGAATGGACGTAGATAAACATTTTTTTCGGTTATAAATTTGCTCATGCTGCACCAATTATTTTTTTCGTTTTATAATTCTAGTTGGGTTTGTAACGGAAAGCAAATTTTGAAAGATCGGGTAAATACTTTTTAGGTCGCTTGAGTTCATAATTGTAAATCACTTTTCCCAAGTTTGCTAAAAATGGAAGACCAATTTGCTGGTAATCGTATTTGTTGTCGTTGAAGATGCCATCTTTGTTTACAAGAATGGTTGCCGATAACATGAACTCAACTTTGTTTTCGAAATCAACAATGTAAGCCACGTCGGTTAATGTCCCGTAAGCAAGTCCAACCTTATTAAAGCTTCTAATTTTTCCGTTAGTATTTTTGAGAGAGCCGCCGAACAATAAAAATTTTACGTAGTCGTCGTGATAACTTGTATCGTAACCCGGGAACTCACTTTCGCGGGGGAACATCGACATGTATTTATACAGAAATTTGTAGTCGTCTTTGGTTAAATTGAATCGCATCTTCTTTGGAACAGCCTCCGGGAAAATTACCGCCTTCAAAATGTTAGTCAATACTTGTAAGGATGCATAATTCTTGTTTGTAAAGTCGAACGGTTTGTTAATCAATTTGTCGTTTACGTCAAGATAGCCGATTCCCTTAAAAAGTTTGTTCAGATCAAACTTGTATTCTTCGTCATTTACTTGCGGCGTTTGATCGTAAATTACTTTGTCCCCATCGAAAAATTTAAGGCCGTTAGTTTTTCGATTATCGTCGAGACTTAAACCGCCGATAAATCTATGAATTATCTTGACATCCTTGTAACCTTTTGCGTGCAATGTGTGGTTTATAGTCTTTTGTCCGAGGAATTCATAAAGAGCATTGTATGCATCGTTATCGCTCACAAGGAAAACTCTCTTGATTAATAGTGCAATCGAAGGATAACCGTTTGGAGAAGACGTATCAACGGAAAGAGCGGTCTGTTTGATGTAGCTGCTGTCAATTTCCATGCGGCTGTTTTTGTCCAACCCTTTGATGCCTAAATCATTCAACTTTTCGAGCGAGAGAGCAGCAAGCGGAAGTTTTACCATACTTGCAGGATAAAAATAATTCTTCGGATTTACACGGTAGCTATATGTTGTGAATGAAGGGAAATTATTCTTGTCGCGGTTAATCTGAGTATAAATTATTTGTACTTCGAAGGAATCTGCTTTGGAGATGACTTCGCCTAACAAATCTTTGTTCTCGTTTAAAAGCTTCTCAATTAGATTGTTCTGTGCAAAAAAAACGGAAGAAAAGAATGTTAAGAAAAGAAATATTCCACCAATATGTTTTTTCATATTCTATTTATTCCAAATTGCTTTGCGAACAAATCCATTGGCTTTCTTTAATCTCGCTTGTGCTTCGTCGTAATCCACTTTGGCTTGTATCATCACAATAGCGGTTTTAACATGCCCTTTTGACTTGATCAAGTATTCCGCAGCTTCTTCATAGCTAACGCCGGTGATTGTCATAATAATTTTTTTGGATCGTTCGGTTAATTTTTTGTTAGTCAACTGAAGATCGATCATCATGTTCTCATAAATTTTACCGAGCCGTATCATCGAGGCGGTTGTAAGCATATTTAAAACCAATTTCTGAGCGGTCCCGCTTTTCATTCTAGTAGAACCCATAATAACTTCGGGTCCAACATCCACACAAATTGCAACATCGATATTTCCCAAGTTGAATGTGCTTCGCGGAGTGCACGTGACGTATAGAATCTTAGCGCCAAGCTCATGGGCTTTCTTAGTAGCGCCGACTACATAAGGCGTTCTTCTGCTTGCCGCAATTCCGCAAACAACATCTTTGCTGGTGACTTTTGCTGCTATAACATCATTCGCGCCATTTTCTTCTTTGTCTTCGGCGCCTTCCTGCGCTCTGAACATTGCTTCTTTTCCGCCGGCGATAAATCCTTCGATCATACCAAAAGGTGTTCCGAAAGTCGGAGGACATTCCGAAGCGTCAACCACTCCAAGCCGTCCGCTTGTTCCGGCACCGAAGTAAAGCAGTCTTCCGCCGTTCTTTAATCCGTTAACAATTATCTCGACTGCTTTTTCAATGTATGGCAATTCTTTCTCTACCGCGAATGGAACGGTTTTGTCTTCGTCGTTAATAATTTTTAGAATGCCGCTGATCGATTCATTATCAATGTTCATAGAATTTTTGTTTCGCTGTTCGGTTGATAATGAACTGATTTCGTCGAAAAGTTTTTTTGAGTCGCTCATTTATAAATATCCAGGTAAGATTCTATTCTAAGTCTAATTTAATAATATAATTCCGTAAGCTATAGAGTATTCGTATTCAATAATTTTATGAAAACCGGTTTTCTCGTAAAACATAATTGCATTGACATTTCTTTTGCCGACTTCCAAATGAAGAGCAGGCACGTTCATCTCTCTGAGTTTGTTTGAAAAAGTTTCGATCAATTTCTTCCCCATTCCTTTCCCTTGTCCTTCTGGAAGTATGTCAATGTGCAAATGAGCGGGGTAGGAAAGCAGCTCCGGCTTAGGAACGTGACCTTTGTGAATTAATCTAATTATTCGTGCATCCGCAGACGTATCATTTACATCCGGCATTGGATATTTTTTCCTCAGTTCCGGAAACCAAATTTCTTCCGATCGAGTGAAAAACTTTTCCGAATTGTCGGTACCGATTATGTAGCCAATCGGCACATCGTTTTCAGCTAGGATAAAAGTCAGCTCCGGGTGCAAAACAGCATATGGTGCGGCGTAAAAACTACCAAGAAGCATTGGATCTTTATAAATGTGCGTGGCATCTTTGCCGCTGTCGCCTGTTCTTAGGCAGATTTCATAAAGTTTTGGAAGATCGGTGGTTCGGTAATTTCTAATTGGCAAATTCATGTAACATCCGCGCAGTTATCCTTAATTGCATCAATAAATCGGGAGAGAATTTACTATTTTCCAAAGTAAGATGACCACCTAATTGTGTAGTTGGTTTTGTAGACAGGAGCTATAAATTGCTTCCCGAAATAGCCGGATTCATTCAGTTTTTGTAAGGTATTCTGCATTTTATGTGTTGAAGATATTCATGGAGAGAAAATGAGAAAGGTGCTGCTGTTATTAGTTTTATCAAGCCTCCCGATATTTGCACAAAACGTTACTGTTGCTGAAGACAAACCGGTAACCAATCTTAGAGAGGGGAGATTCTATTATCCAACAATAAGTCCTGACGGAACTAGCCTGCTGTACACAAAAAATAATTACCAAGGTCTGTGGTCAAGAAATCTGAAGACTGGAAAAACAATTAAAGTCAGCAACGCAATGAGTGCGGGTTACGAACCCAGTTTCGATGAAACCTCCGGCGAAATTATTTTTAGAGAAGACCAATTCATAAAAGGAAAGAGAACCACATCCTTAAGTTCATTTAACACTTCAAACAAAGTGAAACGAGTTTTGGAAAAGGGGATTAGGGATTTAAGGATTTGTAGAAGCACGCAAAATGTTTTTCAAAGTTATGTTAATGATACGAATACACCGGTTAGAATTAATAAAGGGATGAGCGTTCAATCCACTGTAGCACAAAAAACAGCTTACGTGGACGGGAATCACATTACAATTTCCGACAACAGTTCTAAAAAAGAATTGCAGCCTATGGGAGAAGGAAACTACATCTGGGTTTCACTTTCGTCGGACAGAACTAAATTACTTTTTACGTTTGCCGGTAAAGGCACTTATGTTTCAGATCTTGACGGAAACATTTTGAAAGTTGTCGGTTATGCAAATTATCCTTCATGGTCGGCGGACGGCAATTGGATACTGTTCATGAAAGATATTGATGATGGCATTAGAGTTATCTCTTCGAACATATATATTGTTAATTACTACAGCGGCAAATACTATAAGTTAACCTCCGACGAGAACAACATTAAACTTTATCCTACCTGGGGAGCCGGTAACTCGGAGATTTTTTACAATACCGACGATGGTCAAATTCGAGAACTACTTCTAAAGTTTGAATAACACGACTATGAAAAAAATTATACTAACGCTCATTTCGTTTCTTGTTTTAGGAACAATTACGCTGTTCGCACAATCATTAGCTGGTTATAAAATCTGTATTAACCCCGGTCACGGCGGCCATGATTCAAATGATCGCGAGATTATTCTTGATGATGGAATTGTATTTTGGGAATCTGACGGTAATTTAGCTAAGGGATTATACCTCAAAGCAATGCTTCAGAATCTTGGAGCTACTGTTGTGATGACGCGTGAGACAAACACCACTGCGGACGATTTGCCTCTATCACAAATCGTTGCAATTGCGAATACCAACAACGTGGACTATTTCCATGCAATTCACAGCAATGCAACCGGTACTTCTACAAAATCAAATTATACATTGATACTTTTTCAAGGACATACAAACGCGCCCACTTATCCCGGTTCGCTCGTAATGGCGAATTATCTTGCCGATAATATTAATAAAGCAGATAGAACCGTGAACAAAATGGTTTACGGTGATTTTGATTTTTACGGGACCGGTCAGCCGTATCTTGGTGTGTTTAAGGGATTGAATATGCCCGGTACTTTATCGGAAGGTTCGTTTCATGATTACTTTCCCGAAGCATATAGATTGAAAAGTGAAGGTTATCTCAAACATGAAGCGTGGGGAATTGCGCGTGCGTTTCTTCAATACTTCAGCGGCGGAAATTTTCAAACCGGAATTCTTGCCGGCATTGTAAGAGATATTCAAGTGAAAGTCCCTTCTTCTTATTCTCCGCTTAATACTTTTGATAGTTATAAGCCAATAAATAATGTTAAAGTTACATTACAACCAGGAGGAATAGTTTACAACGGTGACAACTTTAACAATGGTTATTATCTCTTTGATAATGTTAATCCTGGTAATTACAAACTAATATTTGAATTTAGCAACGGAATTCCACCTGATACAATGGATGTAACTGCAGTAAAGAATGAGTCTGTATTTTACGATAAATTTTCGTCTCTAAATCCTGTTCTAGATCCTCCTTCAATAGTAAATTATTCGCCTGCTGATAGTTCGGTGGCTGTGAGTAATACATCAAACATTGTTTTAGAATTTAGCAACTTTATGAACTACCAGGAAACTGAAAAGGCTATCACCATTTCTCCTACGATCGCAGGAAATTTCAAATGGGAAAATGATTTTAAGAAGATTAGCTTTATACCAAGTAAAAGCCTAACACAGGGAACAAAATACTCGGTTTCAATTTCAAGAAATGCTAAGTCAATATTTGGAATTCATTTAAATCAGGACAAGACTTTTAGCTTTACGACCAGGTCCGAACTGAAACTATTGTCTACTTATCCAACTAATAATTTAACCGATGTTTCAACGACCGTCTTGATAAATGTGAAATTTGAAAAGGGAATTGACGGCACAACTTTAGGCGGAAGAATTTCACTGAATGACGCTAACGGTAATTCGATTCCGGCAACCGTGAAAAGTTTAGGAAGCGTTGACGGACTTATCTCGTTCGAGCCGAAGACCCCTTTAGACAATGATGCTACTTACAGAATAAATTTGAAAGCCGGGATTGGCGACGTTGAATACGTTACTCTTGCTTCTTCTATTGTTATTGAATTCCAAACTGAAAAGAGATACACGTTCACGGGAAATGTTATAGAAGATTTTGAAACAAACAATGTTTGGCAGTCGCCGCTGAACTCTCCGAACACAAAGGGAATTACAGTGAGCCAGACAAGTTTCTCGTTGTCTACAGAAAGAAAGAAAAGCGGGACATATTCCGGCAACATTAATTACCAATTTTCAGATAGCACCGGTTTGATAGATTTATCATTGCTTAATCCCATCTTGTTGACTGCCACCCCGCAAGCTAGCATTGGAGTTTGGATATTCGGTGACAACAGCAAAAACATTATTGAATATAAATTCTTGCGTCAAGGAACAAATGAAGCTAAAGTTAAAGTTGACACGCTCAACTGGACCGGATGGAAATTGAAGAAAGTATTGCTAACGGATGTTCCCGGAAGCGGTACAATTCAATTCCAAGGCATTAACGTTGTTCAAACCCGCGTTGGATCAACCAGCGGAAGATTATTTTTTGACGATTGTACTTCAGACATCATTACCGATGTTAAGTTAGCAGAAGGTTTGCCTGCTACATATCAGCTTGAACAAAATTATCCCAATCCGTTTAACCCTTCTACAGTAATTGGTTATCAGTTGCCGGCAGCTGGAAACGTAACGTTAAAAGTTTATGATGTACTTGGAAGAGAAGTTGCAACGCTTGTGGACGTATTTCAGCAGGCTGGTCATTACAAAATTCTACTATCAACCGACAAATATCATCTTGCAAGCGGAATATACTTTTATAGACTTGAAGCGGGAAATTTTGTAAGCACTAAAAAGTTAATTTTACTCAAGTAGTTTTTAAGAGGTTGTATCAAAAGTGGTTTATCAAAAATCTAATCTGCGAAAATCTGTTGAATCTGTGTAATCTGCGGTCTATTTTATGATCAAGCAAGCACTTTTGAGACAACCTCTTACTAAGAAAGACAAGCAATCAACATGACGCAAACGCACGAGAAACAATTTACAACTCATTCAAAAGTTGAAGAGCATTACCTTGCATTATCCGGCAAGAATTTAATTTATGAGCCGGTAGAGAAAATTCCGATCGTACAAGTAGAAAGTTTTCCTGAGTTAGGAAAGCTAACAGCATTACGGTTCATCGAATGGGTAATTGAAAATCCGGAGGGTGTTATATCTCTTCCCACCGGCAAGACTCCGGAACATTTTATTAAGTGGGTCGCAAAGATTTTGAAAGAGTGGGACACTTCCGCCGTTCAAGCTATACTAAAAGATGTTGGAATTGACGGAAAGAAAAAACCATCGTTGGAAAAATTGCGTTTTGTTCAGATTGACGAATTTTATCCTATTGATAGTGGACAGCACAACAGTTTCTACTACTACATCCTGAACTTTTACTTCAGATTGTGGAAGTTGAACGCTAAGAACGCTTTGTTGATGAACATAAATGAAATTCCGACTGCTGAAAATCTTCCATTGAATGAAATCTTTCCTGATCAAAAAGTTGATCTTTCGTTAAGAACACGTTGGGCTTCAAACAGAGTGGAGCGTTTGCAAAAAGAAACAATCGAAATAGTTGACGAGTACTGTACCAATTACGAAAGGAAAATTCGTTCAGCGGGCGGCATCGGATTTTTCCTTGGCGGCATCGGTCCTGACGGGCATATTGGTTTCAACGTGAAGGGAAGCGATCATTTTTCAACTACGCGATTAATTGAAACCAACTACGAAACTCAAGCCGCGGCTGCAACCGACCTTGGCGGAATTGAAGTTGCTAGAAATAGATTAGTAATCACGATTGGATTAGACACGATTACGCACAACACGAATGCAACGGCAATAATAATTGCTGCGGGAGAAGCTAAAGCAAACATTGTAAGGGATTCGGTTCAGAATACGGAATCAAATACTTATCCGGCGACTGCGTTGCAAAAGCTGAACAATTCCCGCTTCTTCTTGACCAACGGTGCGGCTTTAAGATTGAGTGAGAGAAGGTTTGTTGAAGTGTTGAATGAGTCTCCTTTAACTCAGCAATCAATTGAACGAGGCATCATCAATCTTGTCGTAGATAAAAAGAAAAAACTTTCAAAGCTGACAAACAAAGATTTGGAAGAAAATAAAATCACTAGTCACGTTTTGAAAACGCTTGGCGGCAATTCAGCTGAAATTACGAAGACAATCGAAGAGAACGTAGTAACACGTCTGATGAAAGGAATGGAAACAGTTGATAACGAAGTTATACTTCACACAGCGCCTCATCACGACGATATTGAATTGGCATATCTGCCGTATATAGCTCATCTTGTTAGAAATCCTTCGAACAAGCATCACTTCGCTTACATGACAAGCGGATTTACTGCTGTAACAAATTCATTCATGCTGAACTTGATGGAAACTCTTCTCAGCTTTCTAAGTTCAAATATATTCTCCCAAAAGTTTGATGAGCTTGATTTTACCCGCGGAAATATTGATGGAAAAAACCGTGATGTGATGATGTACCTCGATGGAGTAGCGGGGCACAGCCGGACTCTTCAAGACGAAGGACAAGCAAGAAGAACTCTCAGAAACATTATGGAAGTTTATGAAGAAGACAGCTTCGTTTATCTTAAAGACAGAGTGAATGAATTAATAAATTATTTCAAAACTCAATACCCCGGCAAGAAAGACATTTCCTATGTACAAATTTTAAAAGGAATGCAGAGGGAATTTGAGAGCGAAATTTTCTGGCGTTATTTCGGTTTCAGTGTTGAAGACGTGTCGCATCTGCGTCTCGGATTTTATCAAGGAGATATTTTCACCGAAGTGCCGCAAATCAACAGAGACGTCATTCCGGTTTTTGAGTTGATGAAGAAAATTAAGCCGACAATTGTTACCGTGGCATTTGATCCCGAAGGAAGCGGACCCGATACTCATTACAAAGTAATGCAGACGGTATCCGAAGCGCTGCAGCTATACGAAAAACATTCCGGCAATAAGAATATTAAAATTTGGGGATACAGAAATGTTTGGTATCGTTTCCATCCGGCAGAAGCAAATATTTATGTGCCGGTAAGTTTGAATTCGTTTGCCATTCTTGAAAACACTTTCATGAAAAGTTTTAGCTCTCAAAAAGGTGCAAGCTTCCCAAGCTGGGAATATGATGGACCGTTCAATCGTTTAGTTCAGCGAATACATGTAGAACAGTACAACGTGTTGAGAGAATGTTTGGGAAGGGATTTCTTCCTGAAGCATCCTCATCCACGAATGAGAGCAGCTAAAGGAATTAATTTCTTGAGAGAGTTAACGCTCGACGAGTTTTACAAGCACACAAGAGAACTGAAAAAAGTTACGGAATGAAAGTAGGCAGTCTCAAAAGTACTTGTTTAATCGAAAATGGAACGCGGATAACACAGATTTAAACAGATCTTCACAGATTCTAAAATTGAAAATTACTTTTGAGACAACCTCAAAAAATAATTCTAATAAGGCAAAACTTTTGTCAATCCGATTCCCGGTTTATCCGTTAAGGTCACTTTACCATCAATAATTCTTGTTCCCTCAAAGACATCATTCTTGATTAGTAAAGCGCCGTCAAGATCGGCGTAGTGAACTTCAGGTGCTAGTTGCGATGCTGCGGAAATTGCGCACGAAGTCTCGGTCATGCAGCCGAGCATGATTTTCATGTTAAGAGCTTTTGCAAGGTTCAGCATTTTAAATGCTTCCCGCAATCCGGTTGATTTCATCAGCTTAATATTAATGCCGGAATAAACGCCGTGCGCTTTTATAACATCGGGAAGTCTTTGCACACTCTCGTCCCCCATTGTTGGCAAAGGACTTTTTTCCGTTAACCAAGCCATGTCATCAACCATTTCTTTCGGCATAGGTTGTTCAACGTACAACACATTTTTATCTTTCAGCCAATTGATCATGTCCAGCGCAAAGAATTTGTCTTTCCAACCTTGATTCACATCTACAGTGATCGGTTTATCGGTGATCGAGCGAATGGTTTCGATCAACATTTTATCGGTATCACGCCCAAGTTTGACTTTGAGAATTTTGTATTCGGCTGCTTCTTTTGTCTTCTGAATTATAACATCCTTCGTATCAATGCCGATCGTAAACGAAGTGTAAGGAGTTTTGTCTTTGTTGAATCCCCACATCTTGTACCATGGTTGACCGATAAGTTTTCCAACCAGATCATGCAAGGCAATGTCCACCGAAGCTTTTGCCGCCGGATTAAACGTGTCGATCTCATCTACATATTCTAAAATCGTTTCCATATCAAAAGGATCTTTGAATTGTGCAAGATCAACTTTAGATAAAAACTTTGCTGCGGTTTCATGCGACTCACCGAGGTAAGGGGGCATAGAAGCTTCGCCGTAACCTGTGACACCTTCATATTCAATCTTTGTCAACATAACCGGTGTTGTGGTACGGGAACTGGTTGCTAACGTGAATACGTGTTTCAACTCTAAGGTATAAGGTTTGAATGAGAATTTCATGGTTGAATTCTTTTTTGTGATATTAATTTTTTTTGCAAAGATGTTTGTGTTTAATCCCCCAGACATTACAGCACCGCCGATTAAACCAACTTGAGTAAGAAATTTTCTTCTATTTTGTGCCATCACATTTCTCCAAAATAAAATTTGTTCTTCTTTATGGTGGTAATTCCGTTTTTATCGAGCGATCCCAAAATTCTTTTTGCGCGGATGAAATGCATTGTTCTAAAATCACTGTAATCGGGTGAGTTCTTATCGAACGAATTAATTTTTACCATACCGGAGCTGTGAATGAATTTTAGGTTGCCGATGTAAATTCCCACATGGGTTATTCTTTCTTTTGTGGAGTCTGTTGCCGCGAAACCAAAAAACAATAAATCACCCGTCTGCAAATTACCGAATCCGGATTTAGTATCAACCAGCACGCCGGTGTGAACTTGTTGTGATGCATCACGCGGTAGTACGATTCCATTCATAAAATAAACGGTCTTTGTAAAACCGCTGCAGTCCATACCTTTTACGGAAGTGCCTCCCCATAAATATGGAAATCCTAGAAAAAGTTTTGTGGTTGAAATTATGTCATCTCCGGTTGGATTTCTTTTATCCAGCCAACTCTTAAATGGTTCACAGTCAGACTTTGGAATGAAACCAATTCTGTTATCGGGATATTTAACTTTGTAAAAATTATTCTCTTCACTTTCAAGCGATACTAAATCTCCGGCGGCTAAATCTGAAACGCGATTTTCTGAAATGTCCGGCGTTGCAAAAACAAATCCAAATTCTTTTGTAAAAATTACCTTTTCGGATTGCATCCAATTTTCAATTGCTGTTTTGTTGACGGGAACCAATCCGTCGTTATCCATCCAACCAATGTATTCATCCGGCGTTTGTATTAAACAATAACCGGGAATTTTCTTTAAGATTTTCACACAAGTTCCCAATAGAGATTGGGAGGCAAGCTCTGCGCGATCCTCGGGTTCGGTTCTGATATTTGCAACAGATAAGTTGACGATACCGTAAATATTTTCTCCCAAATCTTTTGCCGGCAAAGTTTGTATTCCATCTTTGAAAGAAACATTCATTGTCTTCAAATTTTCGAGCAAGTGTTTCTTTGCAGCTTTGATATTTGTCTCACCGGTTAATGTAATTACTCCATTCAGTTCATTTGCGCTTACTTCCCAAACGGCAGTTCTTTTGTCAGGCGCATAATGATGTTCGGTATCTGCTATAACTTTGATTACAGAGTTAATCTTGTCCTCCTGTGCATTAAGTTGAAGTATCATTGACAAAAAAAGTAGAAAAAATATTTTTTTCATAAAATACTCCGTGTGCAGAGAAACTAAGCTAATTTCTTTTTCCCGAATCCCGGCTCAATTTTAACTAAAGCCGCAACGATAAATCCGGGTACTGTTGAAAGAATTACCCACAAGAAGAAATGCTGATAGCCGATTTGTTCCTGCAAGGCGCCGCTGTACATTCCCGGAAGCATCATGCCGAGTGCCATTATTCCGGTACAGATTGCAAAGTGCGACGTTTTGTGTTCACCTTGAGAAACCATAATCATGTACATCATATATGCGGTGAAACCAAATCCATAGCCGAACTGTTCCAAAGCGACGGCAATATTTATAACTAAAAAGTTTGTCGGCATATACTGTGATAAATAAACAAAAGCCAAATCCGGTAAATGCATGATGATCACCATCGGCCACAGCCACCACTTCAAACCTTGTTTTGAAATTACATAACCGCCTATCAATCCGCCAACGGTTAGAGCAATTATTCCAACTGTTCCGTAAACTATTCCTACTTCCGCAGTAGAAAGTTCAAGTCCGCCTTTGGTCCTCGGATCGAGCAAGAATGGTTGAACAAGTTTTACCAATTGCGCTTCCGCGAATCTATAGAACAATAGGAAACCAAGAATTTTCCAGATGTCTTCTTTCTGCATGAAGATTACGAACGCTTTCAAGAATTCTATAAACGGTAACATCAATTCATTTTTAGTTTCGGACTTTTCAAAATTCTCTACAATTTTGGCGACATAAGTTCTAAAAAGAATTACCGTAATGATTACGAGAGAAATTGTCGAAACAATTGTCCTCCAAGGATGAACCATTCCGAATAAACCAAGAATGGAACTGAGAAGAATAAATGCCGCGTAAATTATTCCGGCAAATAGAATAAAACCGCCAATCAATAGACCGACTTGTTTGCCGTGAAGTTTTTTGCCGCCCAATGTTCCAACATCCTCGGTTGGATAGGGAAGGATAAGGCGGTGATAAATGAAAAGTGCTACAAACAAAATTCCGGCAATTACAAAAACAATTGACCATGCACTTTTGAATCCTGTTGTTGGCGCCAGTTCACCGGCAATTACTACAAGAAGTCCCGAACCAAAAATTGTGGCGATGCGGTAGAAGGTTGCCCTTACACCGACAAATGCAGATTGCTGTTGTTCTTCCAGACTAAGCATATAAAAGCCATCGGCAGCAATGTCATGAGTGGCAGAAGCGAAAGCCATTAAGGCAAAGACAAAGAGTGATAGGCTCCAATAGAAATTTGTTGTCAAGGCAAGCGCTATACCAAAGAGGGTAATGGCAACAATAACTTGCATTGCGATGGTCCACAACCTTTTCGTTTTGAACATGTCAATGAACGGTCCCCATAAAAATTTTAGGAACCAAGGGAAGTATAGAAGACTTGTGAAGAAAGCAATATCGCTGTTGGAGACGTTAAGATTTTTGTACATCATTACCGACACCGACATGACCATTACGTAAGGAATTGCTTCGGTAAAATATAAAGTTGGTATCCATGCCCACGGGTTTCTTGTTGTCTTCTTTTGAATTGCCATTAATTCAACTCTGGTTTTATTCGGAATTCTTTTCGACAAATGTCTTAGCCATGATAACCGCGCCAATTTCCGGCGGATATTCTGCCGGAGTTACAGTGACGTTAGGCATTTGCTGTTTTATCTTTTCCTTCAATAATGAAGAATAAAAATTGTCCGCCGCAATTGTTCCACCAACTAAACACAGTTTTATTTTTTCATCAACAAGTTTTTTTGAGATCGCTTTTAGGTGACTAATAAGTTCATCCGATTCATGTTCTAAGATTTTAAGAGCTGGTAGATCGCCTTTCTTTGCCGCTTCAAATACTTTTGGTGCAAATGAAGCCAAGTCAAAATTATTTCTGTAGACTTCGGTGACTAATTGTTGTGTATCGTAAATTCCGAAGTTGTCCTTGAGCATTTGCGTCATCAAAGTTTTTGAACCGCGTCCGTCTAATTCTTTTGCAACTTCGTTAAGACCACTTCTGCCAATTGTATTTCCGCTTCCTTCATCGCCGATTAGTCTTCCATATCCTCCAACCCGGTGAACAATATCACTCTTATCTTTTGCAAATGCAATTGACCCGGTACCGGCGATCAGTAAAATTCCCGGTCCGCCGGAAAAAGCTCCTTCAAGCGCAATTCTTGCGTCGCTTTCAACTTGAAATGAATTGAAACTGTAGCCGTTTGACTCAGAATATTTTAGAAAATCATTTCTGAGTTTCTGTGCATCACTTGTTCTGCCGGCGCCGGTCGTTCCAATTAAAATTGAAGCAACATCCTCGGGTGATATTTTTAACGCTTCGATGGATTCTATAATGAGTGAAAGAATTATTTCCGAAACTTTTTCCGTTCCAACAATTAGAAAATTGGATGCACCTCCCTGGCATGTGTATAGCGGTTCAAAATTAAAGTTGGTGATCACACACCTAGTTTTTGTTCCGCCGCCGTCTAAACCAGTTAGGTATTTCATAATCAACTTGTTGAACTAGTCTTTCATGTATTTAAGATAATCTATCAATCCTTCATAAATCTTCTGAGCCATTTTGTCCCTGAACTTATCATCGGTCAATTTTTCTTCGTCTTCGGCATTGGACAAAAATGCTTGTTCAACTAAGATTGCCGGCATATCCGACATTCTGATAACTCGGTAGTTGAACGATCCGACGGAACCAAACGGTTTTAAACTCAGCTGAATCAATCTGTTAAAAACAAACTCGGAAAATTTAGCCCAGAATGGATTGTTGTAAAATGTTGCGGTGCCTGATGTTCCTAAAAACTCATCTTCCGGGTCGCTCGCGTTAGCGTGAATGCTGATGTGTATGTTTGCATCCGAGTTGGTTACCGTATCTCGTTTCAATGTCAAACTCATGTCTCTGTCGGTATCTCTAACTTGTAAAACTTGAGCTCCTTTACTCTTAAAAAGTTTTTCTATTTTTTTTGAGAGAGAAAGATTAATATCTTTTTCTTTTACTCCCGATAAACCAATTGCACCCGAGTTACTTCCACCGTGACCGGCTTCGATCGAAATCTTAATCCCTTTAAGCGGCAAAGGACTTTTCAAATGGTAAACCGGGGGATATTTGATTCTAAAGATCAATTCCTTTCCGTGCGGCTTGATATCGTAACCCCAAATTTTATCCGTCTTCAAATTAACGTATATGCGATAAGTTCCTTTGGAAATTTGCTGCCAGGTAATTTCTTCAATGTATTTCAGATTCGGTTTGTGAATGATCCATGTGCTGCTGGTTTTTACTCCGTACAAATTAATTGTTATTCTTTTTGAATAGGGGTCGGCATATACATCGTAAGGAACGTTTTCTAAGTACGGAATTTCCACGATGTCTCCAGTGTCTGATGGAAAGCTCGTGATGGGATTTATAAAATAGCTTGGCTGAATTGTCCCTGCCGGAAGTTCTTTAACATATTCGTTGGAGATGTAACCTTCTTCGGTCTCGCTAAGCCGAACCCGGTAAAAATTTCCAAATATTCCGTTCGATTTTAGAATAACATCCTTAGGTAATTCAATTCTCAACGGAGCGCCTAAGCGTATCGGTGCAAGAGTATAAGTAAAAAGGGAATTGTCCTCGGTGGTAGCAAGAAACGGAAAATCATTTTTGTCTTTGATGACAAAGTGGTTTTTGGAAATTTTTTCTACCGACTTTTGGTTGGTCGAATCAGCAGACTTAAGAATTACTTTTATGCCATACTTTTGGTTCTTGTTGAATTCATTTAACGGAATTGCCGCCACATAACTGTTAACGTTATTAGGATCATTCGCAAAACACTCGAAGACTTTATCTGAGGGCACGATTTCAACCAGAGCTTTTTGATTTTTGGTGGCGTTAAATTTAACTGTCAATAAATCGCTGGGCAGAAGTACCAAGTTTTCATTTGGTCGAATAGAAGTAGAATCAATACCGAACTTAGTTGCTTCCAAAGAAGTATCGGGCTTTTTATACAGAACCATATCTTCATACAAAGCTTTTTCACCTTTGCTGCTTACAGCTTCTGCTCTAAGTTTATTGAGACCTTCTACCAATTTTATTTTTTTGAAAAAGATTCCGGTCTTATAAATTTTAACTTTTTCTCCGTTGATGAATGCCATGGAAGGAAATTTTGTTCTGCACAGTAAATTGTATGTGTCGTTACTTCTAATTCTTGCAAATGGTTTTCTGAATTCAATCCATTCACCGCTGCGGCTAAAACTTTTATCTTGGTGGAGTAGATAATTGTATGGAATGGCCCAATCTTTTTTGGAATAACTATAAGCTGTATTTCCAATGCTAAATTTTAATGAGTCGCCCTTTGCCAGCGAAATAAAATTAAGTGATTGGTCCCTTCCAAACTCTTTCGTCCTTCCATCCGGAAGATGAACATTCCTAGCTGAATTGGTTTTTAGTAGCTCGGAAAAATCTAGTTTTATAAAATGATATGGTGTTAAACGTTTGAGATAACTTTTCAGAAACTTTTGATTCGGATCGATGTTGGCGTTTTTATTATACTCTATTGTAAAGATAGGTCTCTCGTTAACTACAAAATCAATAATTCCATTTTCCAATAATTTAGTTCTTTTAGTCGAGTCATTATTCACGGAATTTTTTGAAGTTGCGATTAGCAGGTATGGTTTTACCATTGCAGATTCAACAACAATGTCTTCGAACAAATCATAATTGCTCTCGGAATTGAAGTTGATATCTGAAAAATAGAAGCCGTCAATCTGGCAGACGGACACAAGCAAATTAATGTTGGATTTTATTTCCTTTGTTGATTCGGACTGTAAATTGTTCGGGTTGTTTTTCGCAAAATCCAAGTCGATGAACAATTTTAGATTGTTCCGTTTGGCAGTTTCGCAAGCAGATTTTATTAGCTGAAGCGCCGGTGATTTTGCGATTGGATGCGTGAATATGTCTGAAAATATTTCTGATCTTAGAAGTACAGCATCATAATTATTTAGTGAAGCTTGACTAATTTTCTCATTCACAGTGTTAACAAGCGATTTGAAATCGGAGAACTTAGCATGATCAAGATCTATCAATTGGATTTTGTCTTTGTAGTAATCAGGAGTGTTTGTTGCATAATTATTAGCTGATCCTAAAATCATGAAAAGTATTACAAAGGTAAGTTTTTTCATAAAACACCTATTGTTGTGACGCCTTCTTATTACGCTACATATAAGTATTCAATAATAAATATCAATAAGATCAAATGTGATATTGCTTATTGTGCGGTTATATAAAGTCTAAATGTTGTTTTGGAAAAGCATTATTGTCTTTCAAGTTGTTTGATTACCGGAATACTCTCATTGCTAATTCTATCAACGGCGGTAACTGCGGTCTCTTTCAATTCAAAATTTTTAGTCGTGACAACACCAGAATCGTTCATGAATCGGTACTCTTTGGAGATTGGAACGGTGTAAGAATTTTTATCGCTGCTTAGTATTTCATATTCCCACTTGTTGCCGTACTTAAAATATACAACCCACAAAAAAACTTTCGATAAATCTTTCTTATTCCATAAAATTTTTACCGAATCATTTTCTTCATGCATGGTAAATTCCGGTGAAGAGATTGGCTGACTCTTGAACCATTTTGTTGCCGGAACCAACGCTTGTTTTTTGTATGGGCCGTTCAGTAAAGCGTCGGCGAGATCTTTGTTATTAATAATTGGATTGGCACTCCAGCAAATATTTCCCGGTGATTTGGGAAGCATCGCGCGTATAGTCATGATTTGATTTATAACTTCAATATTGTTTACCTCGTTGTTTTCTCTATCGATGCTAATCCCCGGCCAGAAATGTCTTCCCTTTAGGTTTTCATTTTTCCACCAGCTTAATAAGATAGGAAAACTTTGCTTGAGCGAATTTATTTTCCAATAAAGCTGGGGCGACCAATAATCAACCCAACCTTCGTTAATCCATAGCTTAGAATCGGCAAAGAGTTTTTCATATTGGTCGAAACCTTCTACAGATTCGGGATACCCTGGCCTCCAAATTCCAAAAGGACTCAAACCGAATTTTACATTTTGTTTTATCTCTTTGATGCCGTTGTAAACTCTTTGAATAAACCTGTTAATGTTTTCACGCCGCCAATCTGCCTTCGATAATTTTCCGCCATCCTCGGTATATTTTTTCCAGCTTGCATCATCGGGAAAATCTTCTTCATTGTTGTATGAAGGATAAGGGTAGAAGTAATCATCAAAGTGAATCCCGTCTATGTCGTACCGTTTTGTAATATCCTGTACAACGCTTAGTGTGTAATCTTGCACTTCCGGTTTGCTGGGATCCAACCACCAATAACCGGATTTTAATTTCACAGCCCAATCCGGATGTTTTTTTACAACGGAAGCATCTGTGATTTCTCCGCCGCTGGTGTGATGTGCTCTAAAAGGATTAAGCCACACGTGAAACTCCATTCCGCGTGCGTGTGCTTGTTCTATCCAGAATTCCAGAGGGTCATAATATGGTTCAGGGGCTTTGCCCTGTGTTCCGGTTAAGTAATAGGACCATGGCTCAATATCACTTTTATAAAATGCATCGCATTGCGGTCTTGCCTGGAAAACGACAGCATTAAAATTATTCCGTTTAAGTTTATCAAGAATATTAATGGCTTCCCACTTCTGCTCTTCAGTAGTCAAATCTTTCCTGCTTGGCCAAGAAATATTTGCAACGGTAGCTACCCATGCCCCGCGGAATTCACGTTCAATTGAAGGAAATGATGGACTTGATTTTACAGTCTGCTCAACTTTTAATGTAGTGCAGCTTGCTGTTAGAATTATGATAAGAAGAGATATTGTTAAAATATTCTTATTCAACAATAATTCTTTCATTACAAAAAATATTTTAATCGTAAAATTTGTTTAGAATCTAATTAAAGTTAATTAAGCCATTGCAAAATCAACTACATAAAAGGGTAGTTTTGAAATGATATAGAACAATTTTACTCTTTTGAAAAAGATAGCTATTTTAAAAACAAACAAGGATCCATTACATGAATGATTACTCAAAGCTTAGTTTAGCTCTGTACAAACCTCTATAATGCTTTATTTTTCAAAAAAAATATTACTGCCGGCCTTAGTACTACTTTTAATTTCTAAGCAGATTACTGCACAGCACAACAATATTGTTTTTGAAAGAATCGGCAAAGAGCAGGGACTGATACCGGGCAACGTTAACGATGTTTACCAGGACAGTGTCGGATTTATATGGATGGCAACGGAAAATGGTCTCTGTAAATTCGACGGTTACAACTTTACCTACTACAGAAATCACCTGAACGATGAAACGAGTCTCAGCTACAATCATGTTTTTAATCTTATGGGTGATCATAACGGAATAATTTGGGTTGGAACATTAGGAGGAGGATTAAATAAGTTTGACAGCAAAACCGGAAAATTTAAACGCTTCGTGTTTGATCCTTCAAATCCAAAATCTTTGAGCAATAACAACGTTTTCAAAATCTATAAAGATTCTGAAGACCGAATTTGGGTTTCTACATTGGGCGGCGGCTTAAATCTTTTTGATCCCGCAACCGAAACTTTCACCCATTATAAGCATAATGCTAGCGATCCGAATTCAATCAGCAGTAACATGGTTAGCTGTTTATACGAAGATAAAGACAAGAATTTCTGGATAGGAACATTTGATGCCGGAATAAATCTATATAAAGAAAGCGAACATATATTTATCCATTTCCAAAATAATCCTCATAACAAGGGGAGCTTAAGCCATAACCAGGTGATGGAATTTCTTGAGGATAGTAAAGGAAATTTTTGGGTCGCAACATTTGGCGGCGGAGTAAATCTCTTTGATAGAGCCAGCAGAAAATTTAGAAGCATAAAGAACGATCCTCATTTCCCGATGAGACCCGATAATCTCAATGTTAGAAAAATGTTTGAAGATGAAGATTCATATTGGGTTGGCACATACAACGGACTTTTCAGATTCGATAAAAAAACTTTTGCTAAAACAGATTTGTATTCCAATCCGGATGACCCGACTACAATAAACGATAATAAAGTTAGAGCAATCTACAAAGACAGAACAGGCGTAATTTGGATTGGAACAGTTGCCGGCGTGAACAAATATGATTCGATGAGAAAAAATATTCAGCTGATTTATTTCAACGAGAACTTCAAAACTTTTCTTGGCAACACTTATCGTGTGCCTTCTAAATTCATAACCGATAAAATTATTTGGGCTGGTCCAACTATCTCCAGTATACTAAAAAGTAATTCGAGGAACATTCGGTTCTTCGGTAATGTAGATCAAGAAGAAAATTTTCATACGGAACAAACTTCGTGCTTATACATCGACGAGAACAACGTACTTTGGGAGGGAAGCTATAACGGTTTTTATTATTACGACAATACGAAAGGACAATTTCACAATGTGCAGTACGTAGATGACGGATCTGCAACCTTAGGCAATAACTACGTAAAGTGGTTTTACTTAGACAAACAAAACCGTTTTTGGACGGGCACGCTGGCTGGCGGATTAACCGTTTATGATCGACAAAATAACTTACTGCATAGATTCAGCCACAATGAGGAGGATACCAAAACCATTGGCGATTCCAGAGTGAGTTGTGTGTTTCAAGATAGTAAAGGAGTCATCTGGGTCGGCACTTACGGCGGTCTTGATATTTATAACGAGAAGAATCAAACGTTCAAACATTACAGACTCAGTCCAAATGACTTGACTTCCATTTCAAATGATAGAATTTACTGCATATATGAAACGCGAAACGGATATCTCTGGATTGGCACGTATCTAGGACTAAACAAATACAATAGAGATAAAGACAACTTCGAACGATTCTCTTCGTCACAAGGATTAAGCGACAATACCATATATAGTATGCAAGAAGATGATGACGGAAATTTATGGCTAAGAACGAATGATGGCGTTACCAAGTTTGATCAGCAAAAAAAAGTTTTTACAAATTATAATGCTAGTGATGGAATACCGAGCGCCGGATTAAACGGAAACATTTCGTTTAAGAGTGATGACGGAAAAATATTTTTCGGATTTTCAAACGGGTTGATTGCTTTTTATCCGAGTGAAATAAAAGATAATCCTTACAAACCACAGATTGCTCTGACCAAACTGACCATCATGGATAAAGAAGTAAAAGTGGGGGAGGATTCACCTCTTACAAAACCTTTGAACGACATGGATGAAATCACTCTCTCGCATAGTGATAAGGTGATCGGAATAGAATTCTCGGCTCTCCATTACGCCGTGCCGTCAAAAAATCAATACGCATATAAACTTGAAGGTGTTTTGGATAATTGGACTTATGTTGATGCAAATAATCGCAAGGCAAAATTTACAAATCTTGAACCGGGGACTTACATACTTAAAGTTAAGGCATCGAATAACGATGGAATCTGGAGCGACGTTGAGAGATCAATCAAATTGATTGTGACTCCTCCTTTCTGGGGTACATGGTGGTTCAGAGGAGCGGCGTTCGTGACAGTTTTGTTCCTTATCTTCTTATTCTATGAAAACAGGTTACAGCGGTTGTTAAGCATCGAAAGAACAAGATCAAGAATAGCGAGAAATTTACATGATGAGGTAGGAGGGACATTATCCAGCATTCAGTATTTTGTTAGAGCAATCGAGAAAAAACTTGGCGACAACCATGCTGAAGAAACAACGAAGTACCTTAATTTGATAATCAGCAGTTCTTCGGACGCGCAAGAAAAAATCAAAGATTTAATTTGGACTGTTAACCCCGAAGAGGACGGGCTTCAAAAATTCCTAGTTAAGTTTAACAGATATGCGTCAGACTTGTTGGATTCGAAGCACATAGAATATCATATTGATTTGCCCAGCGGAAATTTGCCAGAGAAAATTGAAATGGAAAAACGACAACACCTTTGGTGCATATGTAAAGAGATTATTACAAATGTTGCCAAACATTCTCAGTGTAAGAATGTCAACATTAAATTTTCTTTGAACGGAAAAATTTTGACTTTTGTTGTTGAAGACGATGGAATTGGTTTTGTTGAAAAGGAGAAAAGTTCCAGCACCGGTCTTTCGAGCATAAGAGAAAGAGCAGAAGCGATAAAAGCAAAATATAGTTTAACTACAAATATTAACGAAGGAACCAAATGGTATTTTTCAGTTGACTTGTAGTAATCACTTTTAAGATAGTTAAAGAAATAATAAAAATTTTCGTAATGGCTATGGTCAAAATTGTAATAATAGAAGATAATGTGTACGCACGTACAGCTTGGGAATCAACTTTATCCCAAGAAGAAGATTTTGTAGTGCTGGCAACTTTTAGTTCTTGCGAAGAAGCGTTGGAATCAGAGTTGGTAAAAAAAGCCACGGTCGTTTTGTTGGATATTGGGTTGAAAGGAATATCGGGAATAAAAGGTGCTGAACTGATCGGCAATATCAATCCTAAAGCTTTGATTATCATGATATCGATTCATGATGATGATAAAAGTATTTTTGGATCTCTGCAGGCGGGTGCAATAGGATTTTTGCACAAATCAGTTTCTCCTGATGAACTAATAGAGTCAATTCGCATTGCAATTAGAGGCGGTTCACCGATGACGCCCCAAATTGCTCGTAGAGTGCTGAGGTCATTTCACAGATTCAAACCAATGCAGGAAAAAGACAACCTTACAGAAAAAGAAATAACAATATTGAATCATCTTTCCGAAGGTAAATCGTACAAGAAGATTTCGGAAGAAATGTATCTTTCTGTTGACGGCATTAAATATCACGTTCGAAGCATTTACGAAAAATTGCATGTGCACAGTCAGGCAGAAGCTGTGAGCAAAGGTCAATCGCTGAGAATTCTGACGAAATGGGAATAATTTCTAAAAATGTTTGCTCATAAGCATTTTACCAGCCTTAGGGCTATTTGAGCCCTCCATTTGTAAACTACACATAAGGGTAGTTGAAATGCCCATATTTGTTGCCAAATTATATATGCATTTCAAGCCGGAAATTCATTAGGATTTAGGTATGTGATGAGAGAAGTTGTCTACCTATTTTTTGCATTTATAGCGGTACAATCGTTTTCAACATTTGCACAAACCAGTAGCCCTAAGAGAGAATTAAGAGGTGTATGGATTGCATCACTAGGGATTGATTGGCCTTCTAGTCAAGGTACAAGCGCCCTCGATATTCAAAATCAAAGGAGCCAGCTTATAAGTATTTTTGATTTGCACAAAAGTTACGGATTGAACGCAATATTTTTCCACGTGCGCCCGGTCTGCGATGCTGTGTATAAAAGCAGTTATGAACCGTGGTCAAGTTATTTAACTGGCACTCAAGGTGTAGCTCCTTCCGACACAAGTTATGATCCTCTAAAATTTGCTGTGGAAGAAGCACATAAACGAGGAATGGAACTTCACGCATGGTTAAATCCTTACCGTGCCGAATTATCAGGAGGAAGTCAGGTATCGGCAAATCATGTTATAAACAAACATCCAGACTGGATTATTAAGTGTAATGGAAGCGAGTACCGTTTTCTTAATCCCGGTCTACCCGAAGTTAGAAAATATGTTTTACAAATTGTGATGGACATTGTTGATCGATATGATATAGACGGTATTCACTTTGATGATTATTTTTATCCTTATGCTGAATATGGTTCATTTAATGACGACGCAGCATTTGCAAAATATCCTAACGGGTTTACTAATAAAACAGCCTGGCGAAAAAACAACGTTAATTTGCTCTTGAAAATGATAGACGACAGCATAAAAGCAGTTAAGCCATGGGTAAAGTTTGGTGTTAGTCCTTCCGGTAATCCCTCTGTTAATAACTCCATATTTATAAATCCTGGAGATTGGTTAGCTGGTGCATACACTGACACAACAGGTGTGGCGCAAACTGGTGGACCTTATATTGATTATATAATGCCCCAGCTTTACTGGTCAACATACGGCGGCTATTTGTCGAGTTGGACAAGCGCTTCTTTTCTAAATGGAAGACACTTATATATTGGACAAGCAGCTTATCGATATGGGGAATTCGGTTCCGGTGAAACAGCGTGGGAAATAAAAACCAATAGAAATACTCAAACAATCAATGGCGGTGTTTATTTTAGTTCACAGAGCTTAACTGTATATAACTATGGTTACGTTACAGATACACTTAAATATCGGTATTTTGCTGGTCCTGCCATAACTCCAATGATGCAATGGAAGGTTGGTAGCAATAACAAACCCAATACACCCACTAATCTAAGATTTGAAGTTAATTCATTAACCGGAAAGTATGAGTTGCATTGGGACAAACCTGCACCTGTTACAAATGGTGATACAACTTTTTTCTATGTTGTATACAGATCAGAAAATGCTTCCCCGGATATTGAAAATTCATCTAATCTTTTTGGGATTACGGGAACAACTTTTCTTTCTTCCGACTATGCAAAATATTCGATTACAAAAGGTACATATTACGCCGTAACTGCAATCGGTAGATATTCAAACGAATCCCAAATCAGTAATGTTGTTTCGCTTAATTTACTTTCTTTAGTTCCTAGCAAACCGGTACTTGCTTCCCCAGCTAACAACAGCCATGAATTAGGTCTTACCGCCAATTTAAGCTGGTCGGGTGATTCTAACTCGGAGCGATATGTAGCGCAGGTTTCTAAAGATTCTTCTTTCAATTCTAATACTGTCTTATGGCTCACGGAATATAAAAATACTCAGCTGAGTTTTAGGAATGTTGTTCCTGGAGAAAAATATTACTGGAGAGTAAAAGCTTTTGGACAGGTTGGTGAAAGCGCATACTCTGATGTATATGGTTTTCAATCGGGGATTTCGCTTCCCCCTCAGTTAATTTCTCCCGCTCATGCAACTTATAATGTTACATTAACTCCAACGTTCAAGTGGCATCAATCTGTTAATGCTACTTCGTACAGAATTCAAGTGTCATCAACAATTGATTTTCAGAATGGTACCTATGTTGCAGATACCACATTAGTCGATACTACACTTGCAACAAAGGTGCCATTGACTCCAAATAAAAAGTATTACTGGCGTGTAAGTGCAAAAAATACTTATGGTACTAGCTACTGGTCATCCCAATTTGGATTTCAAACAACGATTACTAATGTTGATAACGAAAATATTCCAACTAAAATCAGTCTGAATCAAAATTATCCGAACCCGTTTAACCCAACAACAGAAATATCATTTTCGATTCCTGAGGGAGGATATACTTCTCTTAAAGTTTATAATATAATTGGTGAAATTGTTGAAGAGTTGGTAAGTAAATACTTAAGTGCCGGAAGTTATAGTGTAGAATTTAATGCTAGGTCCGCCAAAGGCGGATTACCAAGCGGAGTTTATATTTATGCTCTGCAGTCGGGCCCAAAGATTTTGATAAGAAAGATGATTTTGATTAAATAGTTTTCCATATTCTAATTAAGACTAAATTTTTTTGGAGAAAACAAAATTAATTATGTAATAAATAGTCTATTATTTTAGAAACTTAGGAGTTTCCAATTATGAGAAAATTTTTACTTCTCACAATTCTTAGTTTGTTTTTCACTTCACTACTTCACGCTAGTACAACTGGGAAAATTTCCGGAACTGTTATTGATTCTAAAACCAATGAACCACTCATTGGCGTTTCGGTCTTGATAGAGGGAACTAATCAAGGTGCCAGTACAAATGTTGACGGCTATTACGTTATACTGAATGTTTCTCCAGGAACGTATACGCTTAAAGCAACTTACATAGGATACGCATCTGCAACTATTACGAACGTAAGGGTTAATATAGACCAGACGACCAACATTGATATCTCGATGACCGAGAAAGCCTTAGTTGCTGGTGAAGTGGTAGTAGTTGCTCAACAACCTGTCGTTCAGAAGGATGTTGCTGCAAGCCGTGTAAACCTTAGCATGGCTGAAATTGAGAATCTTCCCGTTGCAAATATTCAGAGCGTAGTAACTCTGCAAGCTGGTATATTATCAACGTCCACCGGTCCGCAAATTAGAGGGGGTAGTTCAGATGAGACAGCTTACATTGTTAACGGATTAACATTGAGAGATGAAAGAGATAACACTCCTTACACCGGTATTAGTTTTACTGCGGTCAAAGAAATTCAAGTACAAACAGGCGGTTTTAGTGCCGAGTTTGGAAATATCCGTTCGGGACTTGTAAATATAGTAACCAGAGAAGGTGATAAGCAGAAGTATTCAATTTCAATTGTTGGTCGTTACAAGAGTGCCGCCAGAAAACAATTTGGCGATGCAGTTAACAGCATGGATTCTTATTGGATAAGACCATACGTTGATCCTGCAGTTTGTTGGACCGGTACAGACAACGGTGCGTGGGGTGATTACACAAAAAGACAATACCAGTCTTTCCGTGGATGGAATAAAGTTTCTCAACAATTGTTAGCCGATAGCGATCCAACAAACGATTTAACGCCCCAGGCTGCTCAACAGTTATTTCTCTGGCAGCACAGAAGACAATTGGATATTGTAAAACCAGATTATGATATGGACATGAGTTTCAGCGGTCCCGTTCCATTTGTAAGTAAAGAATTGGGAGATATGACTTTTATCGCTTCTTATAGATCAACGCAAGAAATGTATGTTATTCCGTTATCGACGGATGCTTATAGAGATTACAATTTCCAAATAAGATTAACATCCAATATTGGTGACGGAATGAAATTAAGTTTGGAAGGTATTTCTGGTAAGCAATGGGGAACAAACAGTTCACGAACCGGCGGTCCGGGAATATTTCGTTCTTCTAGCGGTATTGCAGAGCAACTTGATTGGAGATCGGGTGCTAGTTATTTGGACTCGAGACTTTATGCGCCGGAATACTGGGATCCATCGGAAAAATTTATTACTGCATTTGGCTTGAAATTTACCCATGTGATTAGCTCCAGCACTTACTACGATGTTTACTTGAATGAATTTGGAACCCGGTATAGCACAAATCCGGCTAACTACAGAGATCTTTCCAAGACTAATAGTTTTGGCGGTGTTTTGTTTGATGAAGCGCCCTTTGGATATTATAGCGGTACTAGCTCCGGTATTGGTTCATCGATGAATATGGGTTTAGGTTTTAGTAATTCAAGAGATACAAGTAAGATAAGTACATGGTCTATGAAATTTGATTTTGTGAGTCAGCTGGACAAATACAACAATCTTAAAGCCGGATTTGAATTTGTTTACTCTGACAATGGGGTAAATTATGCTTTGAGAGAACCTTCTTTGCCATCAAACGACAGTCAATCAAAATGGAGAACATTTCCGGTTAGAGGCGCATTGTACGTACAAGATAAATTGGAATTCGAAGGTATGATTGCTAATCTTGGTCTCAGATTGGATTATAGTAATGCTAACGGTGATTGGTACGTAATTGACAATCCTTTTACAAAAGCTTTTGCCGGAGCTAATGTGAATGGTATGGATACTTTGATAGCCAAATCTCCTGCTAAAAAAATATTTGATCTTAGTCCAAGGTTAAGTGTAGCGTTTCCAATTTCTGTAGATAGCAAATTATACTTTAACTATGGTCATTTTAGATCGATGCCTATTCCGGAAGATCTTTATTTATTAAGAAGAAGCTCTGTTACACAAGCAGTTACAAGATTAGCCGATCCTAACAATCCTCTTCCTAAAACGGTTGCATATGAATTGGGTTATGAACATAATCTCTTTGATGAGTATTTAATTCGTCTTGCAGGATATTATAAAGACGTCTCTTTAGAACCAAGACTGGTTCGATACACTAGTAGAGATAATCTGGTAAGTTATCTAATACCGGAACCTGATAGTTATTCCGACGTTCGAGGATTTGAAGCGACAGTAACAAAGAATAGAGGTGAATGGATTCGCGGCTTTATCAATTACACTTACGAAGTTATTACAAGCGGAAATTTCGGATTGCCAAATTATTCTGAGAACCCGGCTATTCAAAGAGAATATGATCGCACAAGATCATTTTTTGTTCAGAACAAACCAATTCCGCGACCTTACGCTAGAGCAAATGTTGATATCTTTACACCTCTCGATTGGGGACCGGAAATCGCTGGAATAAAACCGTTCGAAGATTTGAGAATAAATCTCTTGGCTTCATGGCGTTCTGGTAGATATTTCACTTGGACCGGACCTGGCGGTGTTGCGCCCGGGCATGATAATAATATTCAATGGAAAGATACTTGGGGTTTAGATGCAAGAATTTCTAAAGCCTTTAATATAGGCCGCCTCAATCTCGAGTTCTTTGCAGATATCTACAACGTTCTTAACCTCCAACAGTTGGATTTTCAAGCGGGATTTTTTAACCAATCCGATTATGATGATTACATGAAATCGCTTCATCTACCGGAAGCTTATAGAGAGTTTGGCAACGGTTATAATTTTGTTGCCGGCAACGATAAACCCGGTGATATAAGAACAGGTCCTTACATCCCCTGGGATAATAATGCAAGCGACGCACAAAAAGCAGAATGGACAAAGAACAAATCTTATATAGATATGCCTAATTTGTCTTACACCGGAATGTTAAACCCAAGATCAATTTATTGGGGATTAAAAATTAATTACGATCTTAATTAAAACTTGAGGGAATAATGAACTTAGTTTTTCATAGAATTAAAAATCGTCTTCCGATACTAATTATTTTATTCCTTGGAATTCAATTGGTCACCTATGGACAGTTCAAAAATGTTTGGATGTCTGTTGGTTCATTGCATGATTGGTACTCAGAAATAGGTTCAGAGTTGGAAGAGTCCGGATTTGTGAAAACACAACAGGACGGATTGCAATGGCCCGCAATTTATTCTTATCAAGACATGCAAGCAGCCAGAGGAATGTGGATTGGCGCCAAAGATTTTACAGATGAGAATGGTCAGTATTATCCTTTTAAAGTTGTAACAGTTGGACCACGGGCCCCACAGTTCTATGCCGCATATCCAATCGAAATGCAATTGACCTCCAAGTTTGCAGCGCCAACAGTTTACGTTAACGGTGCTTTGTCATATCAGAAAAATGTTGAGATAGACAAAGTTGACCCAACTCTGTTTTGTGACAGAATGATTGAAAATGTTATTAACACTCAGCTTGGTATTACTGTAACCAGGAAGATCTTTCAATTCTCTCAACAGTATAATGACAACTACATTGTTTATGAATACACTTTTACCAACACGGGCAATACAAACGCAAATCCAGCAATAGAACTACCAAACAATACACTTAAAGATGTATACTTTTGGTTTACTTACCGGAATGCTATTAACAAATCGACCCGATATGTAATTGGAAATGGAACAGGCTGGGGATTAAATACAATGAACGATGCACGCGGAGATGGTGTAAAACCTGATCATGCAAATGAAAAATTTCGAGCCCAGTTTTCTTGGCATGGTTATTTTCCCGGCAAAGATGTCAGCTATGACAATATTGGTGCGCCAATTTGGGCGTTAAGCAACACTGCAAGAATATACAATGATCCCGCTGACACAGTCGGAAGATTAGGCGGAACGCAATTTATAGGTGTAGTAACTTTGTATGCTGATAAATCAACCACTCAAAAAATTGATGACCCCAGTCAGCCGTCAACAACAGATTACATTAACTCAGACCACCCGCTTTTGTTAGCAGGTGCCAATGCACTTAATATTGATAGGATGACGCAGGAGTACGCGCTGATGTCCCATGGTCATGCTTCACCAAGGCATGCAGATGTAGTCGAACCAAGCGGAGATTTTGCAAAGCAAAGAAATGCACCCAATGTTGGAAACGCTTCAGGCGGCATTTCGTTTGATAACGGATACGGCCCTTATACGCTCAAACCGGGAGAAAGCATAAGGATTGTTATGGCTGAGGCGGCAAATGGTATTAGTAGGCAATTGCAAGTTGATGTAGGTAAAAAATATAAAAGCGGTCAGATTACCGATGAAGCAAAAGATAGAATAGTAATGCAAGGTAAAGATTCTTTAATGTTAACATTCAAAAGAGTAACTGAAAATTTTAACTCTGGCTGGAAATTACCCCAAGCTCCATTACCACCGACTGATTTTGAAATTACTGCTGGCGGCGACAGAATATATTTAAAATGGGATGTGAATGCTGCCGATCCTAATCCGGCAACCTCTTATAGGATTTATCGCGCACTTGGTAACATTGATAGTACTTACACAATGATTTATGAAACCCAGAGTCCGGGTGAAAAAAGTTACGATGATAAAAGCGTTGTACCGAACTTCAATTATTATTATTACATAACAGCTGTTGGTCCATCGCAGCCAGGCGGTCCAGGCACACCTGCGGGTAAATTAGAAAGCGGTAGGTATTATACACAATCATATGATCCTGTGGTAAAGTTAAGACCTTCCGGAACAGATTTCAGTCAAATACGAATCGTACCTAATCCATTTAATGCTTCTGCAAAAACAATTGTTCGTTTTCCGGGAACCATCGACCAAGATAAAATTGCGTTCTTAAATATTCCTGGTCAGTGTACAATTAAAATTTACTCCGAGCTAGGAGAGTTGATAAAAACAATCGAACATACAAACGGTAGCGGTGCTGAGTATTGGTACCAAGTCACATCTTCAAATCAAATAATTGTAAGCGGCGTTTACATTGCTGTGATCACGGATAATGCGACTGGTCAGCACTACATTGAAAAATTTGTAGTTATCAGATAAAAAATTTTGGGTAGATAAATGAAAAAGTATACAATTATTACAGCATTAATTTTAGGATTATTTACTTACACAACTCTTCAAGCCCAATACACAAAACTTGCCCAGACGGGAATGAAGTTTCTTAGTGTATCTACTGATGCTAGAACTGCCGGTTTTTCTGAAGCCGTAACCGCGGTTGATTTGGGAACGGCATCCGCTATGTTTTATAATCATTCAACCATGGCATCGATAAAAGAATTTACTTCTGTTTCCTTCGGTAATGTTAGCTGGATAGCCGACATTAAGTATCTGCATGGTGCTATTGCCTTTGCACCATATGAGGGTGAATATGGCGTGATCGGAGTTTCGTTTGTTTCTGTTGACTATGGTGATTTACATGAAACTATAGTTGCTAACAATGATCAAGGCTACATTGATGTTGGTACTTATTCTCCTAAAGCTTATGCAATTGGAATTGGCTATGCAAAAGAACTTTCGACAAAGTTCGCCGTAGGAGGCGGTATTAAATTTGTTAAACAAAGTTTAGGTACTAGTGTAATAGATATCGATCAGAATAGCGGTAATTACGTTAATGATAATAACTCATTAAGTGCTGTAGCATTTGATTTTGGAATTCTTTACAGAACCGGTTTTAAGAGTCTAAACTTTGGTATGAGTGTTAGGAATTTTTCCACAGAGCTAAAATACAAAGTTGAAACTTTCCAGCTCCCGCTTACATTTAGAATAGGACTCTCTATGGATGCAATGGATTTATTTAACGTTGATAAGAACACACACTCATTGTTAATATCCGTAGATGCATCTCATCCCAGAGATTATAACGAACAGATTTACGTAGGAGCTGAATACACTTTTATTAATACATTTTCTCTTCGAGCTGGATTTGTATCACCGGCTGACGAACATAATTTTGCCGCGGGATTCGGTATCAAGAGAAATATTGAAGGCGTTAATTTAGGAATTGATTATGCTTATCAACCGTTTGGAGTATTCAATAGTGTTTCAAGAATAACATTTAACTTTTCATTTTAATTGAATCCGGAATGAATATTTAATTGAAAACAAAAATTTATTGGTATTAAATATGAAAAAACTAAAACGACTTTTTTCTTTGCTAATAGTGATTACAATTACATTCATTGTTTGTAGTTGTAATCAAGATGCGTCACCTAGTTTGTTCCAGACAACACCGCCAGGCAGCACTCCTGTGATTTCAAGTATTTCACCTGCTAATAAAGCTCTGGCAGGTGTTTCAGAAATTACAATCAGCGGTTCAAATTTCTCATCTGTTAACAACAATAATTTAGTGTTTTTTGGTGGAGCGTCAGCCACAGTATTACAGTCCTCACCCACACAAATTGTTGTGAAAGCTCCTAATTCTATAGCAAGCAATATTGACATTAAGGTTGCTGTTCAAGGAGTAGAAAACTTCAGCAATATTGTTAAATACAATCTGGCGGCGGCAGTTGGGATTTATTATAATTTTGTAAAAGGTGTGGATCAGCCAATGGTTGTTGCTGTGGATAAAAACGAAAATATTTATGTGAACCTTGCCGACAAAGGAATAAAAAAAATATCTCCTACTGGTGACCTGTCAGATTGGGCACCAAAAGGAGGTGAATCATTCTTCTTTGATTTGAAAATGGGTCCGAATAATATTCTGTATGGTACAAGAAACGTGCGTGCAATTTTTCAGATTCAGCAAGGCTCACCAAGTGCTACGTTTATTACTGTTCCAACAGGCAATTCTTTAGTTGCTTTGGATTTTGATGCAAACGGAAATATTTGGACCGGTGGTAGCGGAGGCAACATATACAGTATAACTAATCCTGGTAAAGTTACTACTGCATTTGCAATTGATTACGTTATTTCTTCAGTCAGAGTCTATGATGGTTATCTTTATGTAGCAGGAAAGAAAAGCACCGAAGAAGCTATCTACCGGTATAAAATTAATTCGAGTACATCTTTAGGTTCGGTCGAAAAATATTTTGATATCGATGCGACGTATGGTTTGGGTAAGGTTAAAGTTGGTGCTATAGCTTTTTCAGCGGACGGCGATCTTATAATGGGAACTGATCAAACCAATGCTTTCATTTTGGTAAGAAACGGTGCCGCATCAACTTTCTATCCGGGATTAATTTTGCCGTATGTACGATCATTAGAATGGGGAACGCAAAATAATTTATTTTATATAAGAGAATATAATGAAGCTGCTGTGACTGTTAGAGCACTGATACGGGTTGATATGCAGAAATTATCTGCACCTTATTACGGACGGCAATAATTAAACATAAACCATTACATATGTTTAGTGTTTATTAAGTGATTAATTAACCAATGTTAAACAATGAAGGAGGCACTATGTTGAAGAAATTTACTCTCATACTCACAGTCGTTTTACTTTCTGCAACTTTGAGCAAAGCTCAATGGACTAATGTTGGCATTTGGCCAGATACTTCCAAGACTTGGAAAGCTCAATGTAACAATGCAATTGCTGTTGACGGAGACGGAAAAATTTGGTTAGGCAAATACAGCAATGTAGCCGGTTTTACTCCCCCCGGTGCAACTAAACCTTTAAGCAAAAGTGTTTATCTTACGTACGTTTTTAACCCCGATGGAACCCAGGCCTCATTTTCCCCAATCTTCCAGATAATGGGCGATACAATGTATACCATTACGCAAAGAGGTTTTAGAACCAACATAGATGGCGACATTGTTTTTGCAACGGGATGGCCTTCAATGTACATTGTTGATCGTAAAACCGGTTTAGGAAAAAAGAGAGTACTGTTACCTAGTGCACATGGACCAAACGGACCATGCGTTGCCGGGAATGGAACAATCTTTATTGGAACCGTTTTCCAAGGAGAGAGACCGGTTGAAATGTATGATCAAAATCTCCAGTTAATTGGAAATGCTATCGGCGTAGCACCCGGTTTTTCTAGAACTTTTGAAGTATCAAAAGACGGCAATACAATTTATTGGGCAGGTTACACTAATGGCAAAGTCTATGTGTACAGTAGAGCTGATGAATTTTCGTCATTTGCTCTTAAAGATTCTATAATGATTGGAGCGCCTGTCGAATCTTTTGCATGGCGTCCAAATACAAATGAATTATGGATGTCCGGTGGATCGAGTAATGATAAGCCTCTTCCGGGAAGTAAGTGGACGATGGGCACTTGGTACGCTTATGATGTAGTTAAAAAACAAATTGTCGATAGTTTAAAAATGACTTTCACAGATCCTACCAAACCTAACGAGAGACCTAGAGGATTAGCTTTCAGTAAGGATGGTAATACAGCCTATATAGCTCAATTTGGAACTTCAAATTGGATGTGCCAGAAATTAGTCAAAAAAGGTACGGATGTAAAACAAATAGACCAAATACCAACAGGATATGAATTATCTCAAAATTATCCGAATCCGTTTAACCCAACGACTAATATTCAGTTTTCAATTCCCGAACAGAGATTTGTTAGTTTGAAGGTTTACAATACGCTGGGACAGGAAGTAGCCACGCTTGTAAATGAAATTAAAAACGTCGGTACCTACAGAGTTGATTTTGACGCTTCAAGATTATCCAGCGGAGTTTACATGTATATTCTTAGCACCGGAAAAATTGTAATGTCGAAAAAAATGCTACTCATGAAGTAAAATGGTAGAATTCTTTTTATAGCTGATTATTCAAAATTCCCCTTTTAATAATATTAAGAGGGGAATTTTTTGATACACATTTTGTTTTCTATTCCTTTGCATGAATTAAGTCCAGATTTATTTCCTATGATGGCATATTCAAAATATTTTTATTGTTAAACTTTTTCTTTATTCAAATTGGAGATTTGTAGCAAATGATCACTGCATTCCTTCCGTACAGCAGTATGCAAAATAGTTCCGACACGATTGAAGAATTACGTAAGTGTAAACCCATATCTAAAATTTGCTTGTTAACAAACAGCGGAATTAGTGACCTTCCTAATAATTGTGAAATTCTTGAAGTTGAAAATTTGACAAGTTCTGCTACTGTTGATTTGATAATTAAAAAGAGTGAAACCAAATTTATTTTACTCTTTACACAAGATAATAAATTCAGAATGAGTCAGTTTGCCATCGAGAGATTTTACAATGTTATAAACTCTACCAACGCGGCATTGGTTTATTCTAATTACAATTCAATCAGAGAAAACACATTAACGGCTCACCCGGTAAATGATTATCAGTTTGGTAGTTTAAGAGATGATTTTGATTTCGGTTCTATGCTTATGATTAACGAAGACAAATGCAAAACGCTTTATAATGAGAATGTTTATAAATACGCCGGTGTTTACAATCTAAGATTGCATCTCTCTAGAGAAGGTGAATTCTTAAGGATACCTGAATATTTATATACAACGCTTGAAACAGACTTGAGAAAAAGCGGTGTAAAGCAATTTGACTACGTTAATCCTAAGAACCGGGATGTGCAAATCGAAATGGAAATTGCCGTTACCGAACATCTAAAGAAAATCGGCGCTTATCTTGAACCCAAATTTAAGGAGATTGCTATTGAAGAATCCGGCTTTGAAAATGAAGCATCGGTCATCATTCCTGTCAAGAATAGAGTTAGCACAATCACGGATGCCATAAAGTCCGTGCTTTCACAAAAGACAAGTTTCAAGTTTAATTGTATAGTTGTAGATAATTACTCAAACGACGGCACCACTGAAAAAATTGCCGAGCTTGCTAAAGCTGATGATCGATTGATTCACTTGATTCCTGAACAGAAAGATTTAGGAATTGGCGGATGTTGGAATGAAGCAGTGCATCATTCTGCTTGCGGCAGATTCGCAATACAATTGGATAGCGACGACATCTACGCGAATGAAAACACTATTCAAACCGTTGTTGATACGTTTCGAAAAGAAAAATGTGCGATGGTAGTCGGCACGTACCGTATGACAAACTTCAAACTGGAAGAAATTCCTCCGGGAATTATTGATCATAAAGAATGGACACCCGATAACGGAAGAAACAATGCATTACGAATTAATGGATTAGGAGCGCCGCGGGCATTTTATACTCCGACACTTCGCAAAATAAAAATTCCAAATGTGAGTTACGGAGAAGATTATGCTGTGGGTTTAGAAATATCACGCGATTACCAGATTGGCAGAATTTACGAACCAATTTATTTATGCAGAAGGTGGGAAGGGAATTCCGATGCGTCGCTGAGCATTGAGAAGCAAAACTTATACAATGAATACAAAGATAGAATTAGAACTATCGAAGTTTTAGCGCGGCAGAAGAAGAACAAAGATGCAAAAAGAAATTTTGAATAAGGTTTTGTTTTTAGAGAGTGGAAATTTAGATAGAATGCCAAGCCAAAGATTCGTTCTCCCATCAATCAAAAACTAGAAATTCGCAGCAATGGTTAAGAAGGTTCATAATTATTTTGAATTGTTGAAGAAAAAATTTGAGGGGGATATTCTTGTAGATGAACTATCAAAAGTAGTTTATGCTACGGATGCCTCGGTGTATAGAGAAAAACCTTTAGCGGTTGTACTTCCTAAAACGAAGAAAGATGTTAAACTTGTTGTCAAACTTGCCGGTGAGTACAATATCCCAATAATTCCTAGAGCCGCGGGCACTTCATTGGCAGGACAAGTTGTTGGAGGGGGAATTGTAGTTGATGTTTCGAAATACATGAACAAAATTTTAGAAGTCAACGCCGATGAAAAATGGGTGAGAGTTGAACCGGGCGTTGTGCTTGATGAGCTGAATTTGTTTTTAAAAAAGTTCGGACTGCAATTCGGACCGGAAACAGCAACCAGCAACAGATGCAACATTGGAGGGATGTTCGGTAACAACTCGTGCGGCGCGCATTCAATCCTTCACGGTTCCACACGTGACCATGTTCTTGAAGCAAATGTAATTCTAAGCGATGCCTCCGAGGTTACCTTTAGATCTTTGAGCAAAGACGAAGTGCTTAAGAAGTGTGAAGGCAATGCACTTGAAAACAAAATATACAAAGAGACATTCAGAATATTATCGGATTCAACCAATCAACAAAAAATAGTCAACGAATACCCGACGCAAGAATTAAATAGAAGAAATAATGGGTACGCAATAGATCAACTTCTGAAATGCAATTTGTTCGATCATGGTAATGAAAATTTTAACTTCTGTAAATTGCTTTCGGGTTCAGAAGGAACGCTGGCATTTACAACAGATGTAAAACTCAACCTCGTTCCTGTCCCACCGAAAGCTATAGGTGTAATTGCAGTTCACATGAATACTTTGGAAGAGACATTCAAAGCAAACCTTATTGCTCTAAAGTATAAACCGGGTGCAGTTGAATTGATTGACGGAAAAATTCTGGAGTACTCCAAAGTAAATCTTGAACAAAAGGAAAATCGTTTCTTCATAAAAGGTGATCCCGCTGCTCTGCTTGTTATCGAATTTGCAAGAGAATCAGAAGATGAGATAAAAGAAATTGCAAGAAACGTTGAACAGGAAATGATAAAGAACGGATACGGTTATTATTATCCGTTGTTGCTGAATGATGATGTTAACAGAGTATGGTCTTTAAGAAAAGCCGGATTGGGTCTTTTAGGTAACATTCCGGGTGACAAGCGAACCGAACAATTTATCGAAGATACATGCGTGCGTCCAACCGACTTGCCAAATTTTATGGAAGAAATGCAGGCAATTCTCGCCAAGAATCATTTGGATTGCGCTTACTACGCACACATAGGTTCCGGAGAACTACATTTGACGCCGATGATGAATCTGAAAGATTCGTTTGATGTGAAAATGTTTTACGACATCACGAAGGAAGTGGCGCATCTTGTTAAAAAATACAAAGGTTCTTTAAGCGGGGAACACGGCGACGGTCGGTTGCGCGGCGAGTTTATTCCAATAGTGATAGGTGAACACAACTACAATCTTTGCAAAGAAGTCAAAAACATTTGGGACCCGCAAAATATTTTCAATCCCGGTAAAGTTGTGAACACCGTTAAGATGAACACCAACCTTAGGTACGAGGTAGATAAACAAAATAGAGAAATTCCAACCGTCTATGATTTTTCCAATACGCTTGGAATTTTACGTGCCGCTGAAAAATGTAACGGTTCTGCCGATTGTCGGAAATCAGATTTAATTGGCGGAACAATGTGCCCGAGTTTCAGAGCAACACGGGATGAGAAAAACACAACTAGAGCAAGGGCAAACACATTAAGAGAGTTTCTAACACGATCAACCAAACCAAATCCGTTTGATCATAAAGAAATTTACGAAGTGATGGATCTTTGTTTGTCCTGCAAAGCTTGTAAATCGGAATGTCCTACCGGTGTTGATGTTGCAAAGCTGAAAAGTGAATTCTTACAGCATTATTATGATGCAAACGGAATCCCGTTGCGCACGCGGCTAATAGCATATCTGCCAAGAATCAACTCTCTTGTTTCCGGTTTTAGCGGGATAACAAATTTCTTTCTGAAGCTTGATTTGTCGAAACGATTAATTGGTTTTACGACCAACAGAAAGTTGCCGCTTCTTTCCAAGACAACATTTTTGAAGTGGCACGAAAAGAATAAGAGCAGCTTTGTAAAAACCAAATATCTTAACGGCAAGATAAACTTGTTTGTGGATGAGTTCACAAACTACAATGAATACGAACTGGGAATAAAATTCATCAGTTTATTTAGTGCGCTGGGCTATGAAGTCGTTATTCCCGAACATGTTGAAAGCGGCAGAACATTTATCTCAAAAGGTTTGTTAAGAAATGCCAAGAAAGTTGCCAACAAGAATATCTCTTTGCTTAGAAATGTGGTAAGTGAGTCTGCACCGCTGGTTGGAATAGAAGTGTCGTCGATTCTCTCATTCAGGGATGAGTATCTTGATCTGGTCGATAGTGATTTGAAAGCTGACGCAGTAAGAATAGCGTCTTCAACTTTCACGTTTGAAGAGTTTCTTGCGAGCGAAATTAAAAAAGGAAAAATCACTGCTGACTTATTCACGAAAAATCGCAACACAATTCTTTTTCACGGACACTGCCAGCAAAAGGCGATTGGGTCAACACAAGCAGCCTTGGAGGTTTTGTCATTCCCGGAAAACTATGCTGTAAAAGAAATTCCCTCTGGATGCTGCGGCATGGCGGGTTCTTTCGGTTATGAAAAAGAACATTATGATTTGTCGATGAAAGTTGGCGAGCTAGTTTTATTCCCCGCGGTCAGAAACGTTAACAGCGACACGATCATTTGCGCACAAGGGACCAGTTGCCGCCATCAAATATTTGACGGCACGGGAAAGAAAGCATTGCATCCAATAGAAGTAATTTATTCTGCACTTAACATAAATTGAACGAGGGAAGACTGAACAGCGATTATCTTGACAACAAAATTGTACTTGATTCTGCCCCTGGCGCAGAAGTTTTAATTGACGGAAAGCGGTATAATTATTTTGCCGGGACAGGATATTATGAGCTGAACAAGAATCCAGAAATTCTTAAAAGCGCATCAGAAGCACTGACACAATATGGAATCTCGAGTTCTTCGTCTCGCAGCAGTTATGGAACAACAAAACTTATTTTGGAGTTGGAAAAAGAAGCAGCCATGTTTTTCGATGCTGAAGATTCCGTTTACCTGCCATCCGGATTTTTAACTCCGTCGGCAGCAATTCAAGCGTTAGCACTAAAAAATAATTTTGATTTAATTTTTATTGATGAAGTGACACATTATAGTAACCAGTTTGCGGCTCAGCTGACCAGAAAACAAGTTATTCGGTTTTCACATCTTAGCTCTGACGATCTTAATGATAAACTCAGAAAGAACTTGAAAGGGAATCAAGTACCGTTAATAATTACCGATGGAATATTTCCGGTTTACGGAAAAATTGCGCCGATAGGTGCTTACAAAAATATTATTGACAAGTATA
Organism: Bacteroidota bacterium; assembly: GCA_021820065.1. Lineage (GTDB taxonomy): Bacteria > Bacteroidota > Ignavibacteria > Ignavibacteriales > Melioribacteraceae > Fen-1258. Next base: position 47,719 of record JAKAEE010000009.1, read on the forward strand.
ACGGTAAACTGTGGATCGATGAAGCGCACTCTTTGGGTATTCTCGGCAACAACGGTAAAGGCACAACAGAGTATTTCGGAATCAATTCTGAAAGCATTTATCTCGGAGGAACACTTTCAAAAGCTTTCGGTGGATTTGGAGGAATTATTCCGGGCAAGAAAGTTTTTATAGATGAGATAAAAAATGGCGACTTGTTTAACGGTGCAACACCTGCTCCTTCTCCAGCAATAGCAGCAAGCTTAGCCGGAATTAAGTTTGTGAAAGTGCATCTGGAAAAGAGAAATAGACTTTATTCTAACGCCAAGCTATTAAAAGACGGATTGAAACAAATCGGGATAGAAGTTGAGGATTCAGTTGTGCCGATCGCCGCATGGTCCTTCGGCAACCGGAATGAAATGCAGAAATTTGTTTATGAACTGTTTAAGAGTGGTTATATTGTTCAACTAATAAATTATGTCGGCTCAGGTGAAGACGGAGCGGTTCGTATTGTTGTTTTTGAAACACACACTCAAGAACAAATTAAAGGGTTGTTAGAACAAATAAAAAAAATAATTTAAAACGTTTAGGAATATTCTGGATGAATAGAGAATCATTGGCTCGACTGAGCTCGCCGAAGTTGTTGAAACTAGCTGATCAGTATGGAACTCCGCTATATGTTTACGACGGAGATTTGATTGTAAAACGGTACAAGGAGCTTTACGAATATATCCAATGGGATAAGCTAAAGATTTTATACGCGATGAAAGCAAACTACAATGTCGGTATTCTCAAACTATTAAAAATGAACGATGCTTTTGTTGATACCGTAAGCCCGGCAGAAGTTTTGCTTGCTCTAAAACTCGGTTTTACCAAGGAAAGAATTTTATTTACGGCAAACAATACTACTCTTAATGAAATGAAAGCGGTTCAGGAAACCGGAGTACTGTTTAATATTGGCTCGCTTAGCGAATTAGAAAAATATGGCAAGACTTTTCCGGGAAGTAAAGTTTGTATTCGTTTTAATCCGGATGTATATGCTGGTGAACATAAAAATGTCCAGACGGCGGGAAGAATTACAAAGTTCGGAATATTGTTGTCGGAAGTAAATCATGTTTTAAAGATTGTAAATAAGTACGGACTGAAAATCGTCGGGATTCATGAACATACCGGCTCAGGCATCGCACAAACAAGCAAGTTCTATAAAAGCATGACTAACATACTTTCAATTGTGAATAGAAAGAAATTTCCGGATCTGGAGTTCGTGGATTTCGGTGGGGGATTCAAAGTGTCTTATCATCCAGAGGCGCATCCTATAGATTACAATGCTTTTGGTAAAAAGATTGGTAAAATATTTTCGGATTTCTGTAAAAGGTATGGGAAAGAATTGTACATGTATTTTGAACCGGGGAAATATGTTGTAGCTGAATCGGGTTATCTTTTGGTTGAAGTCAATACGATTAAAAACAACCGGGGCAGATTAATTGCCGGTACTAATTCGGGATTCAACCATTTAATTAGACCGGTCCTTTATGATGCATATCATCACATCGTCAACCTGAATAATCCTAACGGTAAGCGCAAGATTTATGATATATGCGGGAATATATGCGAGACTAAAGACTGCTTCGCTGAACAAAGAGAAATTCCTGTAGTTAAGGAAGGTGATAAACTTGCAATTAGAAATGCGGGAGCTTACTGTTACTCAATGGGGAGTATATATAATTTAAGACCGATGCCTTCCGAAGTGTTGGTAATGGATGGGAAAGAATATTTGACGACTAAACAAATTTCAAATGAAGACTTGGCGGACAAATTAATAACATCTGCTCGCGCTGCATTTTAGAATTGTTCAACCGTTAAACTTTTATAAAGATCTTTTTCTTATACATCGCCCAAACTATTAAGTACATGCAAAGTATCCAGCAAATCGCATACGCAAGTGACGCGTTTATAGGAGATAAATAAGGCTCGAAAATATTTTGCGTAATAATTGTTTTTAATGGAACGTCTGCATACGACCCGCTGCTTAACTGCACGTTGAATTTCCAGAGAATAATAGCTCTTCCTACTATGCCGGAAATCACAAAAACAAAAATTGCATTCATTCCGTAAACAACAAAAGGATAAGCCCATTTAGTTATTCCTTTTGTATCAATAAGAAAATAAAAAATGCCAAATACACACAATGCCCATCCAGCCATAAATATTGTATATGAAACGGTCCACAAATTTTTGTTTATCGGCATCCACATATCTAGCACTGTACCTATGAAAAGAAATATTGAACCGTCGACAAACATCCATGCGGATTTTTCAATTTTGCTGTGTATTGATTTTCTCAGGTAATCTCCGGTTAAGGCGCCAAGTAAAGTAGTAGCGATGGCGGGTATTGTGCTTATTATTCCCTCAGGATCCCAAGTTTTAGTTGCGCTCCACATGTGACCGTTAAGTATTAACGAATCAATGTACGCGGCAAAGTTTTTTCCTTTTTCAAATAATCCAGCACCGTAACCGGGGACCGGAATGTAAAACATCATCAGCCAGTATGATAAAAATAAAATGAGAATTGAAATAATTTGTCCACGCGTGTTTATGTATAAGTAAATAATTGAGCTCACTAAATAGCAGATTGCAATTCGCTGAAGAACGCCCATTATGCGTAATGATGAAAAACTAAAGTTGTGGTGCCACAATAATCCAAATGGGAATCCCGCAAGAAGAAGTCCAAGTAGAAAAATTATGCTCGATCTTCTTACAATATTTATAAGTAATTTATTTTTGGAGTCTCCTCGCGATGTTCTTGCAGCAAAAGAGAAAGTCATTGCAACGCCTACAATCCACAAGAAAAATGGAAATATCCAATCTGTAAAAGTCCACCCGTTCCATTGTGCATGTTCAAGTTGGGGATAGATGTGATTCCACGAACCGGGATTGTTTACCAATATCATTGCTGCAATCGTAAATCCTCTAAATGTATCTAATGACTTTAAACGATCGGAGTTCATGTTTATGCCTCGTTAAAGTTTCTTCAGCAGCTCTCAAACCATGTTATTTATAATTTAGATATTCTTCAACCTTCCGATGGAAGTAACCATTCTGAAAATACTTATATAAGTTTTTCCCTGGGCATACCGTTTTGGAAGAATAATCTCTGTGACTACGAATTGAATCAACAGGAACGTTGTACTTAAATGCAAGCCATGCCATTGTTTTAACTATTGCGTCCAGCTGAAACTCATTTGGCTCCACATCCTCAAAATTTCCCACTACTTCAATCAGCGCGTGTCCCATAGGATTATATTCTGTATTGGTATCCCCCGCGTAATTAATCTTTCTTCCTTCGTAAACATTGCCTTTCAAATCGATGATGAAATGGTAAGGAATATCGATCCAATGTTTTTCTTTTCGAGACCAGCTTTGAAGATTGCGAAGATATTGGATTGGGTCTGTTCCTTCCGGGAAAGATTCGCCTTGATGATGGAGAGTAATTCTCTTAATCGTTTGTTCTTTCGCTAATGAATCATTTGCCGGCTCGCTTCGCGAAGCGGGCGTCCCGCCCCATTGTTTTACTGTAATTATTTCCTTCCCAAATTCTGCCGACGAAAAATGGCTTGACGCTGAACATCCATAGATGAAAAACATAAACAAGAAGAGCAAAGACTGTACACCTAGCTTATCCATCAGAAAAAATGTTTCATAGAAAGATTTTAGTAATCATCAATAAGTCATTTGTTTGAATATAAGGATTAATTCTTAATGATATACGAACCGTTTGTATTAAACATCTCAAATATTTATTCGATAATTAATAGTTAAAGAACAAACTAAGAGGATGCAAAAATGAAACTCACGTTCTTAACAGATCTATCGGTTAAGGGAAGAATATTTTCAATGGTGGGGGCGGTGTTTGGTTTATTGATGATCTACGTAGCTTTTCAATTTCGTGAATTATCTTCGATGAATGCCGAGAAAGATGCCGACCAAATTAATATAACTATGCTTGAGGCTAGAAAAGGGGAATCAAATTTTCTGAATAGCAGAGACATTTCATATGCGGATGAAGTAAACAAAGCTGTTAAAAGACTGGATTCTCTAATAGCGCCTTATAAAAGCGAGGAACAAGGTGGCGCTATTTACGAAGTAGTTTCAAGATACGATCAAAATTTTAAGAACATTGTTGAATTAGTTAAAGAACGGGGGATAAACGAAGAGTCGGGTTTAGAAGGAAAACTTAGAGAAAGTGTTCATAATGTTGAAAGTATTTTGAACAAGGTTAATAATCAGGCAATAATGGTAGATATGTTGATGTCGCGTAGGCATGAAAAAGATTTTTTCCTACGTCAGAAAGATAAATATATTTCTGAGCTGAGAGAATCTGTTTCGTCTTTGCGAACGCATACCGAAAAATCTTCTCTTCCGCTTGACACAAAAGCAAAAGTGAAATCGTTAATTGACAATTATGAAAAAGACTTTTTGGCAGCTTCTACCGCAATTCAAAATATTGACAAGGAAACAAAATTATTGCATGATAATGTACAAAAGATTGTGCCTTTAATAGAGAAAATGAAAGCAGATAAACAATCAGCCGCTTCCACCGCTTCAAAATTGAAGTGGATAGTTATGTTCATATCTTTGACGGCAGCTATTTTCATTTCTTACTTGTTATCGCAACAAATTACAAAGTCGTTAAAAATCTTGATGAATGCTACGGAAAAAATAGCTTCCGGAGATACAGATGTACTTATCAAAATTGATTCGAAAGATGAATTTGGCACTCTTGCAAAGACATTTAATACTATGGTAGAAAAAATTGCGCTTCAAATTCAATATCTGGAAAACATACCAAGCCCGGTCATGGTTATTGATAAAGAATTTACAATTCAATATATGAACGGTGCCGGTGCAAAAGTTTTAGGTTCCGATTCCAGAAGTTTACTAGGAAAAAAATGCTACGATCATTTTAAAACCGGTCATTGTAAAACGGACAACTGCGCGCTTTACAAAGCGATGAAAAACGACAACGTTTTTATGGAAGAAACTGTCGCTCATCCTAACGGAAAAGAATTACCGATACTTTACGTAGGCGCACCGGTAAAGAATAGAGAAGGACAAATAATCGGCGCGGTGGAATCAGTTACTGATGTGAAAGATATGAAGGAAATGCAAAATTACTTAACACGTTCTACGCAGAATTTGTTACAAGCTATGGTTGAATTTTCCAACGGCAACCTAACCGTATCGGTTACTCCCGAAAAGGAAGGTGATGATATTGCAAAATTGTTTGTTGGGTTTAACCATTCGGTCCAAAATATCAAAAGCATAATTGTGAATGTGATGGAAGCTGTTCAAGCAACGGCAAGCGCCAGCAGCGAAATATCGGCAAGCACGGAAGAATTGGCATCCGGCGCTCAGGAACAAAGCGCTCAGACTTCGGAGATTGCGTCGGCGGTGAACCAAATGGCTGCTGCAATAATTCAAACCTCAAAACATGCCGGCAATGTTATGGATAACGCAAACTTATCCGTAGCTAGTGCGCACGACGGCAATTCGGTGGTTCAAAACACAATTGACGGGATGACAAAAATTGCAACGGTGGTTGACAAAACCGCAAATACTGTTCAGGAGCTTGGAAAAGGCAGCGAACAGATTGGTCAAATTATACAGGTGATAGATGACATTGCCGACCAGACAAATTTGCTTGCGCTTAATGCGGCAATTGAAGCGGCACGAGCCGGAGAGCAGGGGAGAGGTTTCGCTGTTGTTGCAGATGAAGTTCGCAAATTAGCCGAACGCACAACTAAGGCAACAAAAGAAATTGCAGTGATGATTAAGAGAATTCAGAACGATACTAAAGAAGCAGTAACCTCGATGAATGAAGGAACCAAAGAAGTTGAAGCAGGAAAAGAATTGGCAGAAAAAGCCGGCAGCGCGCTTCGTCAAATAATTGACGGTGCGGGCAAGGTCTCCGATATCGCTTCTCAAGTTGCAGCCGCCAGCGAGGAACAATCAGCTACTGCCGAACAAATTACAAAAAACATCGAATCGATCAGCAGCGTTACACATCAATCTGCATCCGGTACACAGCAGATAGCAAGAGCCGCAGAAGATTTGAACAGACTAACGGATAATCTGCATAAACTGATTTCTCAATTCACAATCGATTCATCAAAAACTAACAGCATGAGCGATTACGCGGTTAGAACAAACGGAAAGTTGGTATTGCAATAAAACTTAAAAATGTTGGAACAAAATGATAAGAGTCCGGAAAATTTTTCGGACTCTTTTTTTGTAGTGCAAATATTGGAAGAATGGCTTCAGCTAATTTGTTTGATCAAATTGAGGAGTACTCTCTTATCAAACGGCTTTGGAAGATAATTGGTAAATCCCTTCATCAAAAAATCTCTTTTGTGGGCTGCAGAAGCATAACCGGTTAATGCAACCGCGGGAGTATTTTTATATTGATCAAGCTGTCGGATCTGTTCTAAAACTTCTATTCCGTTCATGCCTTGACCGAGATTTATGTCTATCAATAATATATCGAAGTCTTGGTCGGCAACATGTTTAAGAGCAGTGTTTCCGTCCCTTGCATAAGTAACTTTGGCAACTGAAGCGAGAAACCTTTCGACTACTTCGATATTCAGCGGGTTATCTTCGACGAGAAGAATATTCAATTCTCTCGCTGTAGAGTTCAGATCATTCGAGAAAGATAGTGCCGGACTCATACCAAAAAATTCTTTCCCCGTTTTGCCGGATTCAAAATGATTGAACGGAAGCATGATGGAAAATGTTGAACCCTTACCGTATTCGCTGTGCACTTTAATTTCAGCATTGATGAGCTTTGCCATTTTACTTGCAAGTGTTAACCCTAATCCCAGCCCTTCAAAATCACGCCGGAATCCTTCGCTCAACTGACGGAATTCACGGAAAATAATTTTTTGTTCATCTTTCCGAATTCCAATTCCGGTATCTTCTACATCAATTACCGTTACCTCGTTCCCGTTAAACCGTTTTGCTTTTCTAAGACTTATTCTAATGCCGCCGCTGGTGGTATATTTTATTGCGTTATCGATAATGTGAGAAGTGATTTTTGTTAATAAATTCTCATCCGTCCTTACAAGAAGTTTGTCCTCGGTCAAATTTAAATTGAACGTTAGAGACTTTTCTTTTGCCTGCGATTCGTAAAGAGATTTTATCTGATGACAGAAATATGCCAGATCAATTTCCGAATGATTGATGATATATTCTTCGTTTTCCATTTCGGTCAAACTTAAGATCGAGTTAAGAGTATTCATTAACCGTTTGCCCGATCTGTAGATTTTGTCAACCATCATTTTATGTTCATCGTTGCTTACTTCTTCTTTCAGCAATTGTGTGAAGCCGAGAATTCCGTTCAACGGGGTTCTGAACTCGTGAGACATGTTAGCAAGAAGCGAAGATTTTATTTTGCTGGCTTCTTCGGCTTCCTCTTTCGATTTTATTAATTCGGCTTCAATTTTTTTGCGTTCGGTAATATCTTCCTTTACTGCAAGAAAGTGTGTGATCTCTCCTTTTTCATTCTTGATCGGCGATATTGATAAAAACTCCCAATACAGCTCACCGGATTTTCGTTTGTTGATCAATTCGCCGCGCCATTCGTTGCCGGTAAGAATTGTATTCCACATGTTTTGGTAGGATTCCTCCGGCTGCTTATCGGATTTTAATATTCTCGGATTTTTTCCCAACGATTCGTTGAGTTCAAAACCGGACATTTCCGAAAATTTTGGATTAGCATACTCAATGTGTCCGTATTTATCTGTAATGACTATAGCCGCAGAACTTTGCTCGACAGCTCTCGAAAGTTTCCGCAACTGTTCATTTGCAGCTTTCATTTTTGTGATGTCGTGAATAATTGATTGAAATGCCAATGAATTGCCTAACATAAACGGAACTGAAAGGATTTCGGCATTTATAACTTCGCCGTTAAGACGAATTAACTTTTCTTCAACAGGAGAAGTTGGTTTTCCCGTTGATTCGGCATCTTTCAAGCGTTTAATCGCAAAGTCTCTAAAATCCGGATGGATGAATGTTAAAACGTCTTTTCCAACTATTTCATCTGGAGTTTCTGCGCCAATCAATTTTAGCGACTCGGGATTTACGTAAATAAGTTTGCCGTTTTGATGAATTGCAATTGCGAACGGTGAATATTCAACAGTCAACCTGTATCGTTCTTGACTTTCGCGGAGCGCAATTTCCGCAGCCTTTCGTTCCGTAATATCTCTTGCAACAACTTGAACTGCTTTTTCACCCTGGTAGTCAACTAAAGTGGACGAGATTTCAGCGAATATCAATTTGCCGTCCGGCTTCACGGCTTTTATTTCCGAAATGATTGCGGCATCCACTCCGTTCATCAAGTTTTGGTAATCTTTTACCGCAATCTTTTTTGAATCTTCATGAATATATTTTAATATGTCTTTCTCTTTAAGGTCTTCGATGGAATTAACTTCGAACATTTTTAACGTAGCATTATTGGCAAATAAAACAGTGCCGTTTCTGTAAACAAAAATTGCCTCCGGTGATGATTCGACTAGTTTTCTATATCTTATCTCGCTTTCCCGTAGTTTATCTTCAATTGCAATCCGCTGGGCAATTTCATCCTGTAAGTTCTTAACCGCATTTTCAATTTGGGTTGTTCTTTCCTGAACGCGTAATTCCAATTCACTATTTACGGACTGTAGTTCCAGCTCAACCTTTTTGTGTTCTGTAATATCGCGTATGGATCCGTAATATTTTTCAATCCTTTTCTTTTTGTGATCGAACACCGGATAAAAAATTGTGCCCAACCAGCAAATCTCTCCGTCACCTTTGAATATTCTGATTTCGTATTGACCTTCTTTGCCTTGATTAATGTTTTCGGCTATGCGCTGTCTTAACGAATGATCGTCGAGATGAATATGTTTTTTCCAATGCGTGTCATGTATAAGTTCTTCAAACGGAAATCCCATCTCTTCTTCGAATCCGGGTGAGATCCAATCTAATTCTCTTGTACCGTTTTCGTTGATGTTGACCGAAAAAGAGAAATCCGTCGATACTTCGGAAATAATTCTGTATCGTTCTTCACTAACCGACAAAGATTTCTGGATCTTCTCCCGTTCTTCAATCTCAGTTTCAAGATGATTTATAATCGAATTTAGCTCTTCTGTTTTTCCTTCATACACATTCCCGCCGTTATTCTTTTGGGAATAGTTCCGTTTAACATTTGTCTCGGTTTTCTTTTCTTGAATGGCCCCCTTTTTTGTTTTCTCTTTTTTTGAAACTGATAAGTTCGCCCGTCTCATCAAGAACCCTGTCTTATTTGATGAATGGAAATGTCATTCATTTTTGTTAATAAAAAATTTTCGGCTTCTAGTCATGAATTTATCTCTATTGCGGAATACTGAAATGGAAATCGGTACCTTTTCCCAATTCACTTTCGGCCCAAATTTTTCCGTTATGCTTATCGATAAATTCCTTGCAAAGAATTAATCCTAATCCGCTGCCGCCTTCGTCGTTTGTACCGCGTCTCGAAAAGTGTGTGTCAATTCTAAACAACTTTTGAGTGTCTTCCTCGCTCAGTCCTACTCCCGAATCGCTGATGGTTACTGTAATGTTTGAATTACTAACTGTTGCAGTGATGGTAATTCTTCCGTTCTCCCCGGTAAACTTAATTGCGTTGGATACAAGATTTCGAACCACTGTTGCGATCATGTTTTTGTCATACTGCGCGTTAATTTCTGGAGATATTAAGCACTGAAATTTCTGATTCTTTTTGTTAGCGGCGCTAAGCAAAGGTCCGAATGCTTCTTCAGTATCGGCAAGTAAATTATTTTCTTCAGGATTGAATTCAATAACGCCTCTTTGCAAACGGCTCCATGTTAACAGAGCATCGAGCAAGCCGTACTGGTTTTTAATTCCTTCATATAACTTCTTTTCGTAACTAATGCGTTCTTCCAAAGTAAGGGTATCTTCTTCAACAAGGATACTCGAAATTCCCAGCAGACCTTGAAACGGACTTCTCAGATCGTGAGCAATAACTGAAAAGAATTTATCCTTTGTTAGATTTATTTCTCTTAAGACTTCCTTTGAATGTTCGAGAGCTTCTTCGGCTTCTTTCCGGCCGGAAATGTCGAAAAGATAACCGTGAAGGTGAGTAATCTGATCATCTTCATTTTTAATAACTCGCGTAAAATCGAAATACCAATGATACTTTCCACGCTTATCTTTAACTCTGTATTCCTGTTGGAAAGAAAGCACACCTTTCTCGATATGATTTCTAGTATCTTCTTTAATTCCTTCTAAATCATCCGGATGAATTATTGAATGAAAACTTTTGGAATCGTTTGTGAATTCTTTACCTGAGTAACCTAGCGCAGTTTCAATGTTGGGGGAAACATATTCGACCGGGAATTCATGGTCGGTGTTGAGACGCCATTTTATTATAATGACCGGACCTTCAACGAACAATTGTCGTTCATCAAGAAGAAGATTTTCAACAGTTTTCTTTTCTGTTATGTCTTCAACGGTTCCTTCGTAGAACAACGTTTTATTGTTCTCATCTCTAATTGCTCGCGCATTTTCTCTTACAAAAATTGCCGAGTGGTCCTTAGTAAGCCATTTGGATTCAAATCCGGTTATCTCGCCGGCTTTTTCAATTGTTTCTACAAAAGCATGGCGTGATTTTCTGGTGCAGTGCTTCTTTTCTTCGACGTTTATCATCATAATGTCTGCGGCAGTAGAGTAGCCAAGCATCTTGGCGAATGTCGGGTTAGCCATTACAACATAACCGGCGGGAGTAATTCTATAAATACCAATTGGTGCATCTTGATAAAATAATCTTAAACGTTCTTCGCTTTCCCGCAGCTGCTTCCGGATTTTTTTAGCCCCGACAACATTTGTCAGATTAACAAGCAGATGTATTATCTTTTTGCCGAATGGAATCGACATCAAATATGTTTCGACGTCAACAATGCTTCCTCCTTTTTTAATATGCTTCCAACAGCCGACTATAGGTAAAGCAGTGTTTTCTTTATTCGTCAAAACGTTTCTGTTAAATAGTTCCCACTCTTTTGCCGGAAAGAGATCCTTAAACGTCATTGTTAAAAACTTACGCTTAGTATATTCGTAGAACTGAATGGCAGATGCATTCGCGAAAAGAATTTTAAGCGACTTTGGATCATATGCAATTAATGAAAGAGGATTCTTTTGAAATAGCTCTTTCAACAATTTTTCTTTTTCGTTCTGCACCCGTTGATCTTTTCTTTTAGAATTCAACTTCTTCTCTATTCTAGTTGCGCCAGAACGAGTTTTCGATTTTGCCTTTCTGCTTTTTTTCATAAAAGATTACTTTTTTTTCAAACGCATTTTATAATTACATGAGAAACATGTTGCCGAAAAAATTACCCGGCTAAATTTTCCCCGTTGTTTATTTCCTCTCCAAATATAATCTTCTCAAATTCAGCCACAAATTCTTCCATATTATTGTTTTTTCTAACAACCGCATCAAAAACAAATGTGTTAGACGACAATCCTCTTGTGTCGTTTACGAGAAGAATTATGGTTACATCATTATTATGTGCTGTTTCTCGAACTTTCTGTGTGATAATTTTTTTATCGAGTAAACCGAGGTTCTCGCTTACCAAAATAAACTTTGGGCGGTTCCTAATGTAGGATTCGAATGCTTCCTTGCCGGTTCTTGCATCGTAGATTGTCAATCTATCGGAGTAAAAATTGCAGAATTGCTTTCTAAAGTTTGAATCGGGTTCTATCAGAAGCAACTTGGATGCACCGTTGTAATATTCACTTGTACTTGCCATTGTTTTGCGAAGCCTGGCGCGTTCCCTGTCCAATATTTTTTTGATCCGTTTTACCGCCTCTTCAGTGTCAACCGGCTTAAGAATATAATCACTTATTCCCAATTCTACCAAAGAACCGACAACTTCTTTGTCGTTCGTTGCCGTCATAACCAGAACTGGCGTTTTGCGCAGTAGTGCGTTTTCCCTCATTCTTTGTAAAGCTGCTCTTCCGTCCATAACCGGCATCATGATATCGAGCAATATCAAATTAGGTATGGTGCTTTGAGCAACTTGAACTCCTTCTTCGCCGTTGCTAGCTTCCAGTACCAGACAAGGGAAATTCTTTTTCAGCATAAGCTTTAAAAAAACTCGAATGGGTTCATCGTCATCTATAACAAGAAATTTTAGCATTTCAGTTTCTCCGTACCGGAAATATCTTTGTGAATCGATGTTCTGGATTGTGTCGGTAATTCTTTATGAATAGTAAAAATGAATGTTGCGCCTTCACCGACTTTGCTTTCAATCTTCAAGTGTCCGTTATGCTTTTTTACAAATTCTTTGCAAAGTGTTAAACCTAAACCAGTTCCCTTTTCTTTAGCGGTGCCGGAAGTTGAGAAGCTTTCGTTAACATCTATTAACTTTCGAATGTTTTCTTCGGCTATGCCTATACCGTTATCAGTAACGGAAAACTCGAACATGTCGTCAAGTTCTTTGCAAGCAAGCTTTACATATCCGCCGGTCTGTGTGAATTTTATAGCGTTGCTAACCAAGTTCAGAACTATTGAATAAAACATGTTTTCGTCAACACATAATTCGAGAGCAGGATCGAGAGCGTTTATAAGTTGAATTTGTTTTTTAGATGCGCTGGCATGTAGAAGCCGGAAACCTTTTTCTATTAGTGAATTGATTAAAAATTTGCGCGGTTCGAAAGCAATCTTACCGTTTTGAATGCGTGCCCATTCAAGCAAATTATTTAACAATGCTGTAACTGATCGCGCAATCTCGGCGATCGAATCCGCAAACTCGGAAATTTCTTCTTTACCTAAGTCGTTAATCTCGTTTGAAAGGATTTCCGCATATCCAAGCAAGCCGTTTAAAGGTGTTCTCAAGTCATGTCCTATGATTGAGAAGAATTTATCCTTTGTAGAATTGAGTTGTTTCAGCTCCTCGGTAATTTTTTTTATTTGCTGCTCTGTATTTTTTTGAACAGTAATATCTCTAAGAATGATGACAACCTCATTGTAGCTTTTGAGCAGGAGTCTAGCTTCAAAGAATTTTTTCTCTTCAAGTCCTGCAAACTGGAAGTCAAACGATTGCTGATCCCCGGAAGCTAGTACTTCTTTAATCCTGGAAAGGATCTCGTACGATATATCCGTAGGAAAGACATCTATTAGATGAAGCCCGGCAATATTATTGATCGATGGAAAAAGCTTTCTGCAGTTGTTTTTGTTTTCGATTATTGTTCCATCGTGTGAGACAACAAAAATGAAATCGGGTATTGCTTTAAGAATTGAACCGTCGTTTGAATTAATGTCATTTAGAATTTTGCTAACAAGATTTTTCTCCGAGACATCCTCAACAATGCAGTCGAAGTAAGCTATGCTTTCATACTGAAATACGGGGTAAGCATACTCTTTCAGCAGAATCTTCGATTCATTTTTGGTAACCCATGTAAATTGATTTATGCCTTTGTTATTGTTCTTTAAGTAGGAATAAAATCTTTGCGGTGAAAAACATTTTTCAAGTGATTCATGCATGTCCGAATAATTCTGAAGTTCAGCGAATGAAGAAAAACCGAGAAGTCGTACAAAATTATCATTCGCAAAAATCAAATCGCCCGCATGATTGATACGGAATGCGCAGAAAGAAAAATTATCCGGATACTTAGCGCGCTCACTATATTTTCTTGACTCAGGCATTTTCAATTATCGTTGCTAAGTCGCTTGTATTGTTCTGTTTAATTTCTTTTTCATCGGCAAATGGCAGTATGAAACTGAATTTAGTGCCTTCGTTCACCTTGCTTTCCACATTGATTGCGCCTTTCTGTCTTTCAATCATTTCCTTGCATAGTATTAATCCCAAACCGGTACCTTTTTCTTTTTCCGTGCCAAGTGTTGTATGCACGCTTTCTATTCTGAAAATCTTTTGCAGGGTTTCTTCACTCATTCCAATTCCGGAATCGGCAATGCTTATTTCATGAAAGATATTTATCGGTTTGGAAGAAATTGTAATTTGTCCGCCGCGTGGCGTAAATTTAATGGCATTTGAAAGCAGATTCTGAAAAACCAGGTTAAGCATCATGTTGTCTGCTAAAACATCTGCGTCCCGTTCAACATTGTTGATAATCAATATCCCTTTATTTTGGGCATTAGCATTTACAAGACTTTCCGCGTATGTAACAGCTTCGTATAGACTGCGCCGCTCTATGTTGCATTCCATCCTGCCGTTTTGCAAACGCGACCAATCGAGAAGGTTTTTCGTCAAATTATATATGCTTACTACCATTGTGCGCACTCTGCCAACGAATTCCTTTATTTCATCGAGAGTGAGAGTATCAAAATCTTCGACCAACAATTCCATATAACCTAATAATCCACCAAATGGACTTTTGAGATCGTGAGCGAGGATAGAAAAGAACTTATCTTTAGATGCATTCAGTTCTTTCAGCTCTGCTTCAGACTGCGCGAGTTGCGCGCTCAGAATATTTAATTCGGCAGAACGTTCTTCTAAAAGATCTTTGTTGAACTGCAGCTCTTCAAGTTTTTTGCTAATCTCGTCGTAATTTAAGTGAGCGATTACCTCGTGATTAATCACCAACAGAAACTTTTCATCGGATACCTTTCTTATAATTATCTCAGCAGGCAGTAGCGTTCCGTTTTTCTGTTTTAAGCAAATTAATTTCGGTTCTTTAGTAGCGAGCAGTTCGTTTGGGTCAAGTACTGCGTAGTTTTCTTGGTTCAGCAAAAAGTCGGCTACAGATTTTTCAAGCAATTCTTCCTTTGCCAGTTGTAATAAACCACAGCAGCTTTCATTGATTTCCTTAATTGCACCCGCGCTGTTGCAAATTATAAAACCTTCCCTGGTAAGATCAAAAAGCGTTTGAAGAACGTTTGACGACATCAGTTCAGTTTGTTTTTCTTTCTCACGCTTACTTTTCTTTTCAGTTAAGGATGATTTCCAAATTTGAAAAATTCTGTTAATAAAAAAATTACCGATCATTTCTTTCACTGATTGGTAAGTGTTCGGTTAAAGTATCCATGATTCCTTTGTCATTCCTCCGTATTGGTTTTGAAGTTGTTATTCTAAATGCAACTTTCAAGATTAAACGGATTGCTGCCTTACCCCGATCGGCAATTCTCTGGTTACAAAAGATTACCGGTTGAGGATACTATTTTTTATGAATGAACACTGACTTTTGCGCAACTACATTATTGCAAGTAAAATGCCAGCCATCAATTGTATTGTCGAAGAATTCTCGCTTTTCTTTAATGAATTAATTCAACTAAATGAGGTTAGAAACAAAAGAATTTTAAGCTGCATGATTTAGATTTTAGGGACCAAATTTGTGCGCACTGGATCGTGCCCGATTATGACCTTGTGCCTAATATTAGCCACTCAATTAATTACAATTTTTTTCGATAATAATTGTAGGAAAAGGACTTCTTGCAAAAAAGTGAGGAAGTAAGGCGGTGTTGGTTAGCATAATCACAAACGACGATCTGTGTGAACTCGAACTTGTTCACAAGAGGAAATTCGTGAACATGAGGAGACGTAGAACTTCAAGAAGAAATTCCTTCTCGGATTTTTTCATCTTTACGTTCGTAGCAAAAGGATTGTTGGTCTTACTTGGCATGTTACTGCATATAAAGAAATGAAATCATTCCTCGAATGTGACGTGACCAAGATACAATCTGCCGAACTGGTGTCACCTCAAGTATGGATTCCGCATGAATCGCTGGGACACACGAGAACTTTCCTTTCAAGTATAAACAAAAATCGTTGCCTGACGATAATAAAGTGACAATAATTCATATTGTTTGGAGAGAGTATGGGTATCGAACATAAAGAAAAAAAAGTTGAGTCGTCGGAAATCCTTCAATTGGTAAGCTTCAAAATTGGCAACGAAGAATTTGGTGTGGATATTCTCAATGTTCAGGAAATAAACAAGATGACGCAAATTACCAAAGTTCCTAATGCCCCCGACTTTGTTGAAGGCGTTATAAATCTGCGCGGCAGAATTATTCCTGTTATCGATTTGCGCACCAGACTTGAACTTGATAAGAAAGAACATGACAAAGACACGAGAATAATTGTGGTGGAGATAAGTAATAAAACAGTTGGATTTATTGTTGACGCTGTGAAAGAAGTGTTGAGAGTTCCGGTGAACATAACCGAAGCCCCTCCGGAAATTGTAACCGGTATCGATTCGGAATTTATTAAGTCTGTTGGCAAACTTGATGATCGCCTGCTGATACTGATGGATCTTAATAAGATTATCACAAATGTTGAAAAGCAGGAACTTGAACTCGTAAGCTGACAACCACGGATTCAAATGCTTCTTTCGATGTGACTTTTTCAGCTAAAATCTTGTAAAGAAGGTGCGATAATAATTAAAAAAATTTATAGCTCATGGAGGAGATTATGATGAAACCAAGAATGGGATTTAGGGGAATTTATATTGCAGTATGCGCATTTGCGCTTTTATTTGCTACGGTAACAAATGTAAAAAGCGCTAATGTCGGTCCTGGGGAAGAAGAGTATGCAGTTGCTGTAGAAAAACCGCCTACACCAGTTGGCGGAATGGAAGCAATCGTCAAGAAAATTGTCTATCCCGATATGGCAGTTAGAATGAGAGTGGAAGGGAAAGTGTATGTTCTGATTTATTTGAATGAAAGCGGCGACGTTGACGATGTGAAAATTATAAAAGGAATAGGCGGCGGCTGTGACGAAGAAGCCGCAAGAGCAATAAAGAAAACTAAATTTACACCGGGAATGAATAAAGGCGCTGCTGTGAAAACAAAACTTGCACTTGCGCTGACATTTAAGCTTGCTAACTAAAAATACAGTTGCTGATTGTATAAACTAGGTTGGCATCGTGCAAATTCAAAATAATGATTTTACTCAACTCATTGATGCGGGTGTTATATGTTTAAAATAAAATTCAAGGACATTAAACTCGTCAGAAAAATTCAGGTTTCGATTCTTGTGATTGCGGGTGTATCTACAATTATTGCTGCAATTGCTCTCGTCCAAATGTTTCAGGTTGAAAAACAGAAAACCGAACTGAATGATGTTTATTTCAAACCGAAACAAGAAATCTACAAGCTGTATTATAATTTCAGAAGCATTCAGTACGCATGTATGAAATTCGCGATTTCCGGCTTTGAATCCTCATCGCAGGAAAACATAAAATTCATTCAGTCTAAAAAGAACGATATAGACAGCACATTTAAATATCTGGCAAAGCTGAAATTTAATGATGAAGTTGACCGCAGCATCGAATCGACACAAAAAGTTTGGGTGGAATACAAGAACGTAGTTGTTGATGCAATCATTAGCGCCGGCTTGATGAATGATAAAGAGATGGCAACTGTAATTTCAACTACGTCCGGCGAGGAAATTGCAACCAAGGTTCACACAAAATTTAATGATGTTGAAAAATTCTTAGATGGTTTCGGCGCCAGTATTAATTCAAAAATTGAAGATGATTTATCGCGCTCAAGGATTATTATCATACTAGGAATGATTGTTGGATCAATTGTATGTGCGTTCTCTATATTCAAGATAGCGCCAGGTATTACAAGTCCGGTAAATAAATTTAAGCAGGTTGTCAATTCGTTCGCGCTGGGAAATTATGAGGTTGACCTAGCCGTTGAATCGAAGGATGAATTCGGCGAGATGACGGAAATGCTTATTCAACTTCGAAATGCTCAACAAGAAAAAATCCGTGCTGCAGGCAACATAGCTAACGGAATTTTTGAAAAGGTCAACGCTGCATCCGAGCATGATGAGCTCGCAAATACCTTCAATAAAGAAATCGAAACGCTTGCAATGTTAACCAACGAAGTGAATTCGCTCACACAAGCAACAAGCGGTGGAGACTTAACGGTTCGTGGTAAAGTCAATAATTTCAGCGGTGGATTTAGAACTCTACTTGACGGCATCAACAAAACACTGGATTCCGTAATCCTTCCAATCAAAGAAGGCGCGGATACATTGGCTGTTATGGCAACCGGTGATTTGACCAGGCGCGTAAAAGGTGATTACAAAGGTGATCTCAAACTGATCAGCGACAGCATAAATAAAGTTGCCGATTCGTTGACGGAAGCATTGAGCGAAGTCGGCGAAGCAGTTTCATCAACAGCAAGCGCTGCAAATCAAATATCTTCTAGCTCGGAAGAAATGGCTGCCGGTTCTCAAGAGCAAGCTTCTCAAACTGCAGAAATTGCCGGCTCCGTTGAAGAAATGACCAAAACAATTATGGATAATACGAAAAACGCTTCTTATGCTGCTGAGACAGCAAAACATGCGGGCAGCAAAGCACAAAGAGGCGGTGAAGTTGTTAATCAAACTATTGAAGGAATGAATAGAATTAGTAAAGTTGTGGAAAAATCCGCTGAAACCGTTTTCACTTTAGGAAAGAATAGCGATAAGATCGGAGAAATAATTCAAGTAATTGATGACATTGCAGATCAAACAAATCTCTTGGCGTTGAATGCTGCGATAGAAGCGGCGCGTGCGGGAGAGCAGGGAAGAGGTTTTGCAGTTGTTGCCGATGAAGTTCGCAAACTTGCTGAAAGAACTACTAAGGCAACAAAAGAAATTGCCGACATGATTAAACAAATTCAAAAAGACACACACGACGCCGTTCTTTCAATAAAGGAAGGGACCGAAGAAGTAAACAAAGGCAAGCGTTTAGCCAACGAAGCTGGAACGGTACTAAATGAAATTATTGAAGTGGCGCAAAAAGTTAGCGATACTTCTGTTCAGGTTGCTGCTGCAAGTGAAGAACAATCCGCCTCATCGGAGCTTATAAGCAAAAACATTGAAAGTATAAATAACGTTACAAGAGAAACTACTGCAGGCATTCATCAAATTGCACGTGCATCAGAAGACCTTAGCAGGCTTACTGTAAAACTGCAGGAGATGGTGTCTAGGTTCAAACTTGCAAACGAACACCGTAAGTTTAGTTATGAAAAAGGTAACGGACACGCAAAGGTTCTCGCAGGATGAAATCAATACGATATTAAATGCCGCTTTTCTTAAAAAAAGCGGCAATAAAAATGTGACTCACCTTAAACTGGCGCAAAATTTTTTTTAAGCGTTCAATTTTTGATAATTGGCTTTCGCAGTTTTTTTATTCACTTGTTGCCTATTCAAAAAAGAATTGTTAGCTTTTTTCCACAATTTTTTGGAAAAAGCACCACTCGGCTAATGGAAGATTTTGTACAGACCAACAAGTTAATCCTTTTAGGAAAACTAACTGCAAGTCTGGTTCATGAAATTCGAAATCCACTCTCGGCTATAAAATTGAATTTGGATTACATGAGCATGGCACAGGATGATCTCCCAGAGGATATTAGGGAAATAGTAGGTGAATCGTTGGATGCGTTTGAGCAGGTCAATTTTTTGATTGAAGACATTCTGGATTTTACTCGCAGGCCTACCACGAAATTGCATCAGGTTAATCTGGATAGCATTACTGACCGTTGTTTGAAAATTATATCAGTCAGTGCGAGGTTGAAAGGTCTAACTATTGAAAAAGAAATTGAAACAGATCTTCCGCTGCTGAATGTAAACAAGAACAAGCTGATGCAAATTTTTCTTAATCTCTTGAACAATGCAGTGGAAGCTTCGAGTGAAAAAGGCAAGGTTATCATTAGAGCTTACTCAAGAAATGATCAAGATTGTAAAAATGCTGTTTGGGAAGTTCAAGACTTCGGCAGCGGTATAAAAGACGAGGACAAAGAAAAAATCTTGGGCGACTATTATACTACAAAAACCCAAGGGCACGGAATCGGTTTAAGCGTTTGTAAAATGTTGACCGATGAACTTCAATCTGAACTAACATTTAGCTCGCTGGTTGGGCAAGGTTCCACATTCACAGTTAGATTCAAAGAAGACTGTATTATAACTCAAGGATAGGTTTTAATGTCATCTAAAATTTTAGTAGTTGACGACGACGATCTGGTTGCGGGCTCCCTCAAGAAAGTTTTAAGCAAACTTGATTATACTGTAGAAATTTGTCTGCATGCGGCTGAAATAGAAGAAATGGTTTCCGATTTTCAACCCGATGTAATTCTGCTGGATATTTATTTAACTACGCACAACGGCATCGATGTATTAAGAGGACTCAAGAAAAAATATGCTTCCATTCCGGTTATAATGATTACAGGTTATGCTGATGTTAAAATTGCAGTCACTGCAATAAAATCCGGCGCTTTCGACTTTCTACTTAAACCGATCGATCTGGATCAGCTCAGGGCGGTTTTGGATAAAGCTCTTGAAAACATAAGATTAAAATCCGAGGTCAATAAACTCCAAACACTTCTGGAAGACAATGAGCTTACGCGAGAGTATTTCGGAAAGAGCTCGAAGATACAGCGCATTGCCGCCGCAGTTGAAAAACTTTCCAAAAGCGGCGAAACAACTATATTATTAGAAGGTGAAAGCGGAACCGGCAAAGAAGTTTTTGCAAGATTCATACATCAGAAAAGTCCGCGGAAGAATGCGCCGTTCATAACAATAAACTGTGCGACCATACCGAAAGACTTGGCGGAAAGCGAATTGTTCGGACATGAAAGAGGAGCGTTCACCGGCGCATCCACAAAAACTAAACTCGGTAAATTTGAACTTGCCGATGGCGGGACAATTCTGTTGGATGAGATAGGTGAACTGACTCTTGATCTGCAAGTTAAACTGTTGAGAGTTCTTCAGGAGAAACGGTTTTATCGTCTTGGAGGCGAAAAAGAAGTTTCTGTGAATGTTAGAGTTCTTGCCGCTACCAATAAAAATCTGGAAGAGGAAGTTGCACGAGGTTCGTTTCGTGAAGATTTATACTACAGATTAAACGTTGCAAAATTTACTATTCCCCCGCTTCGTGAAAGAAAAGAAGATATTGTTTTCATAGCTTACTCTTTCTTAAATGAGTTCTCGCAAAAATTCGGAAAAAATATTCACGGAATCGATCCATCCGGTATGGAATTGCTAAAATCGTATTACTGGAAAGGAAACATCCGTGAACTCAGAAATGTTATGGAAAGAGTTGTTCTGCTTACAGAAGAAGAAGAATTGACCGAGAACCATTTTGCTTTTCTAATAGATAAGAAGAATATCGTGGAGACTGAAGACGATAAATTTATTCTTCAAGTTCCGCCAAAGGGAGTGAAAATAGACCTGGTACTCAAAACTCTCATACTAAAAACGCTTGCTATTACTAAGGGAAACCAAGTTAAAGCCGCCAAAGTTCTTGGACTGTCGCGTTCCAAACTTAGATATAGAATGGAACAACTGGGCATTGAAGTAACAAAAAATGTGAATTAGACAATCCGAATAATTTTTTAGAACCTTTCTCCTTAGACAATTCTCGCCTTAGGGCTAATCATTTTTACAATTTCTTCGATAATAAAATCAAGATTCCACCCGGATAACCGGAGAGGGAACCCGTCATTTTATGAAATGAATGCATTGAAAGATTTTTATTTAGAGAATGATTAACCGTTAACACTTGGCTAATATTATTCATGTTGAATACGAAAAAGATTTAAACATTTAAAAAACACGTTTGTCGTAACGGCACATTATTTGTCCATTTGTTTTGAATAAAACTTTGCGAGAAGAGATATGACAAAAAAAGTTGAGAAGGAACAATTGAAAATTAATTTGGAGTCTCTTGTCAACGACACAGCAGAGAAAAAAATTGAATTGCTGAATTCCTTGGCATCCGAAGACATCGCCGATATTTACATCAAGTATATCGTGAGATTAATTGCAGATGAAGATAAAGGAGTTCGGAACGCGACTTCAATGCTGATTTTGTCAAATCGAAATCCCCGGTTTCCTTATTTTCTTTTGCCTTACATCAAGTCGGAAGTGATTTCCATTCGAAATCTTGCCGGCGAAATACTTATAAAACTCGGTTCGCTTTCCGTCGATCCGATCATTCAGTTCGACTGCAACAACAATGTTGACTACTTAAAGTTTCTGATAGACATTTTAGGATTAATAGGCGACCAGCGCGCGGCACTTTACGTGATGGGAGTCTTAAGCAGCACGGATAATGAAAACGTAATCTTAGCTTGTATTGAAGCGCTTGGAAATATGTGCTATCGCGAGTCCGTAGATGTTTTGATGTTATTCTATGACCGGAACGAATTGTTCAAACCGACAGTTGTTGAAGCGCTTGGTAAAATGGGTTCGAGAGAAGCGCTGGGCTTTTTGATTTCAAGATTTACCGAAGAAGATGAACTCACTAAGTATTCTATTCTTGAAAGCCTGGGCAAGATAGGCGATATGGAAACGTACTTCTTCCTGATCGAACAAACCAACGACATCGGCGGAACACTAACCTTACCATTGATAACAAGCATCTCGACCTTACGCGAAAAATACAATCTTGATATTCCCTTTGACAATCGGATGAAAAAACTGCTGCTGTATGCTCTGAATGAAGGGACACTAGAAAACAAGAAAAGCACTTTTGCGTTGATCGATTCGTTTGACGACAAAGATATTTTATATACCTCCTTGTGTTTGTTGGGCCAGGATTACGAATTGGACGATATGATCAAATCAAAAATTCTTTACAACACCGACTATATATTCAGCGAAATAACACGCATCATTAGCGATAAACCTCAAAACCTTAGACACGTACTGAACCTTTTTCTTGAGGTTATACGGTATGCGGAAGAATCTCAAACGGAAATTAAGATTACGGAACTCGGGCTGAAGAATATAATCTACTCGGCAAGCAGTCTTCTCAGTCATCACGATGAGGAAATAAGAAAACTTTCCATGGAAATTCTTTTTAAGCTTGATGCCGAGAGCGCGTTGTTGTTCATTGATTCAATGCTGAATGACGAAAACCCGTGGAACCGCATGGGACTTCTTGAAATTCTTGAAAGGATGCCGGCGCACCAATCAGAATCTGCAATTCAAAAACTAACGGAGGATCCGGATGAAATGGTTCGCGAACGCGCGCAATTTGCATCGGCTTCAATCCTAAACAATGAGACGGGAAAACCAAACTGATAAATATGAACCCAACACTTAACGTCAATACTGCGGGGTACATTCAAAACTTTGGAGCAAACGCTGCACGGCAGATTTACATGTCCAGCTCGGTTTTTGAAAGCATACGCAATTACATTTATGAAAATTGCGGAATCTATTTTCAAGACAATAAAAAATATTTTCTTGAAAGCCGGCTGCAAAGACGAA